>JBDTNA010000412.1:0-3123 GCA_039933985.1 Gemmatimonadales bacterium
CGCGATGAGTAAGGGGGGAGGGGCCCCAACAACCGGCCGTCGGGATGCGTAAGATCTCGCGCGCTCGTCAGGCCGAAGCAGTTCGCTTCATCAATCAGAACGTGTTCGCGACCCCTGACTATCTGATTCGTCCGGAGCTTGCGGCGCGTATCGAAGCATCGGGAATGATTCGGCGCATCAACGGCGCGCAGGTTCGTGTTCTCACCAACGTGCTCAACGATGGTCGGTTGAACCGGCTGCTCGAACAGGAGGCGGTGAGTCGCAATTCGGCAGATTCGTATCCGCTGTCGCGAATGCTGGATGATTTGCGTCAGGGCATCTGGTCCGAGCTTGCGACGAACAGTCCGGCGATCGATGGATATCGCCGCGAGCTTCAGCTCGACTATCTCTCGGCGATCGATCGCAAGATCAATCCTCCGACGACGCCGGTGGTGGTGGTGCAGCAATTCGGAACACCGGCTGTCCCGCTTTCGGACGATGCGCAGTCGCAGCTCCGCGGCGAGCTTGTAACGCTCCGCGGGGAGATTCAGCGCGCGATTCCTCGTGCGAATGACAGGTCCACCAGGCTTCACCTACAGGGCTCGTTACACCGAATCGACAACATTCTCGATCCGAAGAAGTAGGATCAAAGGGGTCAGAGTCAAACGACTCTGACCCCTTTGATCAACCCCTGGTTGCAGCACTGTCATGTCATCCGTACGTTTTGCGTCCCGTTGCACTCCGAAGAAGCACCAACCCCCAGGGAGGCACAATGTCGCGCGCTGCACTGCTGCTCGTGTTACCAGTCATGCTGGCCTGCACCAAGAAGGACGCTGCAATGGCTGATTCAGCCGCCACCGTTCCGGATACGACTGCTGCCGTAGCCGCTCCGGTCAACTACGCTGGAAACTGGACAGTTACAGTCATGCCCGCGGACAAGGACACGGTTCTGGTCACGTATGATCTCGTTTCAACCAACGACATGACGGGCTGGAAGATGAAGTTTGCAGACCGCCCGGAGATGAGCCCGAAAATTCTGGCGATGAACAACGACAGCGTCGTCATACACAACGGGCCGTACGCGAGCGTTCTTCGCAAGAACACTCAGGTAACCACCCACAGCGTCATGCACATGGATGGCGACAAGATGGTCGGGAACACCGTCGCCACCTATGCGACAAAAGCAGGCGATTCGCTCGTCAACCTCAGGACGAGCGCGATGCGAAAGTAGACGGATGCGCGCAGAGGTGCAGCAATGCTGTGCCTCTCGCGCCCTAGTCCGCCGTCTGCGCCTTAGACTTCGCGGGCATCGCTAGCCCGAAGCGCTCAATAAGAACGGGAATACTGTCTACATCCATTTCGAGTGAATATCGGTCACGCAATTCCTCGAGCTTTTGCGGATCGATATTCGCGACGCCGCCCATATCGACAATTTCCTCGAAGTAGCGCTCGAAGCCCGCCGGAGAGATGATCTCCAGAATTCGCGCAGGCTCGTCGCCCGCATTCCAGAATGAGTGCCATTGACCGCGCGGCTTGAAGATTAGATCACCGACCTCGCCGATCACGACCTCGTCGCCAAGCAGCGCGCCTACGCGTCCCTCGAGAACGTAGCTGTACTCGTCTTCGTGAGCGTGACGGTGCAGAGGCGCACCAAGCGCGCGGGGTGGGAGCGGATGCTCGACCATCGAGAACCCACCGCCCGATTCGTTTCCACTGATCATAAACCGAACGCCCATCGCGCCAAGCTTTCCGGCCTTACCGTCTTTCGGTCCAAGAACTTTCGCAGCGCTCATGATTCTCCCCGCAGACGATAAGGCCCGCTTCAACCGATGGAACTACCGCCGAGCGGCTGCCGACTTGTCGCGCACCGGGCGGAACTCGGATGTCGTTCTGTAGTTCGGCCATTCACGCGAGCTCGCGAGCTGCCATCCGAGTGCGTGAAGCACCGACACATCCTCCGCGATTCCGGACAGATCCCATTTCGCGGCGTTGTATTCGTCGGCCGGCTGGTGATATGCATCGCGCCGATACGCAGCGTCGAATGCTTCGCCCGCGGCCTTTCCGCCGGTGACAAGGTCGTTGCCGCTATCCATGTAGAGCATCGGCACGCCGCGTTTCGCCATCGGAAAGTGATCGGAGCGGAAGAAGTAGCCGGCTTCGGGGCTTGGATCAGGCGCGATCACTCGATTCCTTGCTGTGAGAATCGTCGTGAGCCGATCTTCGAGATCGCTCTGTCCGTATCCGACAACCGTCACATCACGAGCAGGGCCCGTCGGAGCAAGAGCGTCGATGTTGAAACCGGCGACGGTCGTCTCGAGGGGATACACAGGATTCGCCGCGTAGTACTCTGATCCCTGAAGTCCTTTCTCTTCGGCCGTCCAGAACGCAAACACGAGCGAGCGCTGATGTTTCGGGCCTGCCGCGAACATGCGAGCGAGCTCGAGCACTGCCGCGCTTCCTGTGCCGTTGTCCACTGCGCCATTGTAGATGCTGTCACCGCGTGCATCAGGTGCACCGACACCGAGATGATCCCAGTGCGCGCCAAACAGGATCGTTTCGCCGGAATGAGAAGTTCCTCGCAGGCGACCGAGCACGTTCTTCGATCGAATCGTCTGGCGATTCACGCGATAGCTGGCCGAGAACGTTGCGTCTCCGAGTGGAACGGGTTTGAACTCGCGTGTCTGGGCGAGCTTTTTGAGAGCATCATAGTTTTGGCCGACGCCAGCGAAGAGCCGCGCTGCATCATCGTGCTGGACCCAGGCTTCCATCAACGGATGCACCTCGGCAGGATTCGCGCGCACGATGTCGAACATCGTGTTGGTATTCGAATTCTTCACGGTCGCCCATCCGTATGACGCGGCTGCCGTTTCGTGAACGATGAGAAGTCCGGCGAGTCCCTGGCGCGCGGCTTCCTCGTATTTGTAAGTCCAGCGGCCGTAGTACGTCATCGCCTTGCCGCCGAAATCTCCCTGGCCTGTTTCGAAGTCGGGATCGTTGATGAGCACGATACCGACTTTGCCGCGAACGTCGACGCCCTTGAAGTCGTCCCAGTTTCGCTCGGGCGCCTTGATCCCGTAGCCGAGAAAAATCAGCGGAGCGTTCTGAATGTTGACTGCATCGACGTTCTGCATCGCCGCGCGCACG
>JBDTNA010000413.1:0-3123 GCA_039933985.1 Gemmatimonadales bacterium
AGTCAACAATTGCGCGTCGGCATTGGTGCTTGCGTTGAGCGCAGTCGCCCGCGGGCGCGAGGTGATCGTATCGCGCGGCGAACTGGTGGAGATCGGCGGAAGTTTTCGCGTTCCCGACATCATGCAGCGAAGCGGAGCGACGCTCGAAGAGGTTGGCACAACCAATCGTACTCACCTCAATGACTATTCCCGAGCGATAACATCGCGGACCGGAGCGATTGCGAAGATCCATCGCAGCAACTTCACGCAGTCCGGATTTGTTGCGGATGCTGATGTTCGGTCGCTCGCTCCGCTTGCCGCCGAACACGGAATTCCAATAGTCCACGACCTCGGCAGCGGACTGATGGTCGACTTGACAAAGTATGGGTTTACAGGTGAGCCAACAGCGCGCGCGGCGCTCGAATCAGGAGCGACGGTTGTACTGATGAGTGGCGACAAGCTCCTTGGCGGTCCGCAGGCCGGTATCGCGCTCGGTGCGAAACACGCCATCGCCCGCCTGCGCCAGGATCCATTTGCGCGCGCGATGCGAGTGGACAAGATGACGATCGCCGCGCTGGCTGCCACGCTCGAGCTTTATCGTGATGTAGACACCGCGGTGCGGGAGATTCCTGTGCTGGCGATGTTGACCGCGTCTCCCGAGAGTGTTCGCAGTCGATGTGAAGTGGTTGCCCGGGACCTGGCGCAACGAGGAATTGCAGCCACCGTTGTCGCAAGCACAGCGAGTGTCGGCGCGGGCGCATTCCCAACGTATGGGGTCCCATCCTTTTCCGTGTCGCTCGAAGACCCTGAAAACGCCGAGCGCGCGTTGAGGTCCGCAGAAGTTCCGGTAATCGGTCACATTACGGATGGGCGACTGCTTCTCGATCTTCGCAGCGTCCCCGAAAGGGATGATTCCGGATTTGCGGGCTCGGTAATCGCCGCCCTCTCATGAACTCCCTGCCCTCGGCCGTGTTTCTCGATCGCGACGGAACGATCATCGAGGATGCTCACTACTTGTCGAAACCGGAGCAGGTTCGATTGCTGCCCGGTGCGGCTCGTGCGATCGCACGCATCAACGCGGTTTTGGTTCCGGCGATCGTGATCACCAATCAGTCCGGAATCGGCCGCGGGATCTTTAGCGACGAGGATTTCGAGCGAATCACCGATCGACTCGCCGATGTGTTGGCGGAGAATGGCGCGCACCTCGATGCGACTTACCACTGTCCGCATCGCCCGGACGAAGTGTGCGAGTGCCGCAAGCCGGGAACGCTGCTCTTTCGCAATGCGGCGCGGGATCACGGCATCGATCTGAGTCGAGCTCTCTACATCGGCGATCGCTATCGCGACATCGAGCCTGGCATAACTTTTGGCGGAAACTGCGTGCTGATTCCTTCTGACGAGACGCCGCCCGCTGATACACTGGCAGCTGAGGAGAGAGCTCGCGTCGCCCCGTCATTGAGCGTTGCCCTCGATTGGTTCCTCTGCAGTAACTGACAGCCAAGACCGGCCACGCCTTCACTGTTTCTTAATGTCGCGGTCACGTTGGCTTCATGGGACGACCTTACAGTAAGGTGACCCCCGAGCCATGGAGTGCTGACTGATGCGTCGTCGTCTTTCGCTTGCCCTGCTCACTCTTGTCACGGTTCTCGCGATCGTTATAGTCGCTTCCTACGTATCGCGCAGAAATACGCCGGCAGCGCGAACAGCTTCAAGTGGAGTCGCACGCGACAGCACCGCCGCAGCCGACAGCGCGGTTGAGGAAGCTTCGCGGCAAAACCAGGACACTATGTGTTTCGCTTCTCGCATCGGGTTGCCGTGTGATCCGCACTAATGAGGGCGCGCACCAAGCGAGCCTTAATCGATGATTAACACGATTGACACGCGACGCTAACGCGGCGCAGCTAGCTTGTTCGCATCGAAACACGAGGATACCAATGCGTCCACAAATCATCACTCGCAGCCTTTTCGTTTCTGCTTTTGTCCTCGCCATAGCCGCCGCTCGCGATGGGCAGGCGCAGACGTCAAACGTGTCTAACAATCCCGTGAGACCTGCGGCACTGTCTGGCCTCTACCGAATCGAAACTCCGTCGGCGCTGCCGACATCGTCAATTCGGTTCTTGAGATTGTTTGTCGATGGGCGAAGCCGAATCGAATCCATTCGATTCGATGTTGCCGAGAGTCCCATTCAGGCGCGCGTAGCGGTCGGATCTATCAGCAGGAAGCCGTGGCGTTTGGAAACGATCAGTGCCGAACGAGCTCCGCAGCTGTGTTTTGAAATAGACGAAAGCGAGACATGTACGGCCTTCCATCAGGAGATGCCCCGCGGGGACCTCCTGCTCTTTGCACCTGATGCGGACTGGGGATCGCCGACACTTATTCTCCGTCGCCAACGCAGAGACACATAAGACAGCTACAGATATGACCACTCGGGTTCGCCGAATCTTGTCCCGAGCGTCGTGCGTCCCATATCTTCGGCTCCATGTCCGAGCGCGATCGAATGCTGCGTGGGGAACACTACAACTCACGCGACCCTGAGCTTCTCGAGCTTGCCCACAGGGCCCGAGCCCTGCTCTCGGAATTCTCGGCGACCCCTTCGGATCATCTGACTGAGCGTAACCGCGTACTGAGCGCGCTCCTCGGCAGCGCCGGCGATGGCGTCTGGATCGAGTCGCCGTTTTTCTGCGACTACGGTCAACACATTCATATTGGGGCAGACTCGTTCGTGAATGCGAACTGCGTGTTTCTTGATTCTGCCGAAATCAGGATTGGCGCGAACGTACTCATCGGGCCGAGCGTGCAGCTGCTTACTGTTTCACACCCGGTGAAGTCTGCCGACAGGATAGTTCCGCAAGATCAACGGCGTCCGGCAGTCGCTCCCTATGTACTGCAGGCCAGGCCGATAACAATCGGTGACAATGCCTGGGTCGGCGCAGCGTCGATCGTGTTGCCCGGTGTCACGATAGGAGCGAATACTACAATTGGCGCCGGCAGCATCGTAACTGCAGACGTTCCTGCCGATTCACTGGCGTTTGGCCAGCCCTGCCGAGTGCAGCGCACCCTCTAACCGCGCGCTTTCTCGAGCCGCTCGGCGACCATCCTTTTGAAAGTTCCGTCTTCGAGATACTTCCGAAGATTCTTTCCGGG
>JBDTNA010000414.1:0-3112 GCA_039933985.1 Gemmatimonadales bacterium
ATCAACCGCGCTGTTTCGGTGTACTCGGTGCCATTCGGTGTATTCGGTGTGTCAAAGCAGTTGATGCATCTGGCGACCGGAACCCACACTACTATGCGAGATCAGTCGCCAATCGCTTCCCACAACGAGAGCAGAACGCCGCGAATTTCTCAGGCCGCGGACCACAACTCGGACACACGACGCTATCACCGGTACGCATCGCATCCACCGCGCGCTGTGTGTACGTCGATTTCAACGAGTCATAGTCGGAGTCCGAGAGCTTCCCTGTAGCACGGTCGAACTCTATCTCGCGCAGTGCATCGATCGCATCGCTCCGGTTCGTCTCGCGAACGGGCTGACTCGGAAGTGCGATCTCGTCTGACGCGGCACCGTCTGACACGAGCAACGGGTACAGCACGAAAGACAGCGCTGCGAGCGCGAGCAGCGTTCCCGCAATGAGCGGAGTCACGCGTCGTCCTTCATCGCCGCGTGAACGGCATCCAGCTCGGCCTGCGTCGCATTCACATGGACTGCTGCGGTGTGTGGTTGCGCGGCTTCACGTGCGGCCCATTTCCGAATCAGGCCAGCCACCACGACGCCACCGGTTATCAATGCCGCGAACGGCATCAGGTACCCGACCCAGTTGAATCCTTCCTTGAGCGGTGACATCAGCACTTGCTCTCCATACACCTTCTGGAACGCGGCAAGAATCTCCGGCGCGGTATAGCCACCCGACACGAGATTCATCACATCGTGGTGCATCGCTGGTGACACGCCGCATGAAAAGTCAGTCGTGCGGCAGGTGTAAACGTCGAGCACGCATCCGCACTGACACTTGAGCTCGTGCTCGAGCGCGTCCCGCTTTTCGTCCGTCATCGACGGAGCGGCACCGGGCTTCGGCGAGACGGTGACGGCCTTGTACGCCTCCTGCTCCATCGGAGCGTTCGCGGCGCCGGTGTTGACCTGCATCGCACGCGCTCGTCGCCCGACCACGACGGATGCGCTCGCACCGGCGAGCGTTACGACGAACCGACGCCTGCTCTGCATCAGACTCCCGCGAGCTCTCGCTCTATAGCCGGCATCTCGACGGGCAGCATCACGACCGCGTATCCACTCTCGACGCGCTTGCGTCGCGCCTGCGGCCACATCACGACCAGGCCTCCAATCGCCATCAACGCTCCGCCTAGCCAGACCCATCGGACCAGCGGATTGAATGAAACGCGGATCTCAGCGCTTCCATCTTCCCGCACTCCGGCAAGCACGACGTACACGTCCTGCTTCCACGACTCCTTGATGCCGACTTCAGTTGACGGCTCAAACGTTGGCGCGCCGCGACTGTCCACGTGCTGCCGCTTCTCTGTTGTGAGAGTTCCCGCGCGTTTCCCGTCTCTCGTGAGATCGAGCGCAAGCGCAGTCACCTGGCGATTCAGCAGGTCGTACTGCGAGATGCCCTGACTCACGAACTTCCAATTGTGCCCGAACGGATCGGTGAGCTCCTTCGAATCACCCGACTTGAGCGTCACGTCGAATTCTTTCTTGAATGCGAGTCCGGCAAACGCGGCGAAGATCACGACGACGCCCATGTGCACGATGTATCCACCGTATCGTCTGCGATTTCGCGCGACGAGCCGCGTGAATGCCGAAACGACACCTTCGCTGTACATCCGACGGCGCGCACCGATTCCCTTGTAGAACTCCTGGGTCACGGTCATCGACACGAATCCCGCGAATGTGTACGCGAGCGTCGCGGTGAAATCGCGCATGCCGAACAACACAAGCACGAAGCCGGTCGTGAGGCCTGCGATCACCGGTCCCGCAAATTGGCGCTGAAGATTTCCAATCGATGCGCGGCGCCATGCGATGAGCGGACCGATACCGGTCAGCAGCAACAGTGTCAGACCGAGCGGGATATTCACCGAGTTGAAGAACGGCGGGCCCACTGTGATCTTCTCGCCGCGCACGGCTTCGGTGATGATCGGAAACAGGGTTCCCCAGAGAACCGAGAATGCGATGCCGACCAGCACGACGTTGTTGTAGAGAAACGCCGCTTCCCTGCTCACCATGCTCTCGAGATTTGCTTCCGCCTTCAGATCCTTGAGACGCGTCGTAACCAGATATGCCGTCACGATGATCGCGAGCACCAGGAACCCAGCAAACCAGTTTCCAACCGGCGACTGAGCGAAGGAATGAACGCTCGCGATGATTCCGCTTCGCGTGATGAACGTTCCAAAGATTGAAAGCAGGAACGTCGATACAACAAGCGTGACGTTCCACTTCCGCAGCATGCCGCGCTTCTCCTGCACCATGATCGAATGCAGAAACGCCGTGTTAACCAGCCACGGCAGCAGCGACGCGTTCTCGACTGGATCCCACGCCCAGTACCCGCCCCATCCAAGCTCGACGTACGCCCACCACATTCCGAGAACGATTCCCGTCGTGTTGAAGAACCACGAGATGAGAGTCCACTTCCTGATTGCGCTCAGCCACTCAGCGTCGAGACGACGCGTGATCAGAGCAGCGATTGCAAACGCGAACGGAATCGTCGTGCCGACATAGCCGAGGTAGAGATTCGGCGGATGGATGGCCATGCCGGGATTCTGCAGCTGCGGATTCATCCCGCGGCCGTCAGGCGGAATCCAGTCGAGCCGCTCGAATGGATTTGCGCCGAGGCACAATGTTGCGAGGAAGAAGATCAGCACAATCGCGAGCGTGCCCGACACATATGGCATGAGCGCTCGGTTGCGTCTTCTATTTGTATAGACGGCGATAGAAGAATAGATCGCGAGAATCAGGCACCAGAAGAGCATGCTGCCCGCCTGACCTGCCCAGAACGCGGTGAACGTGTAGACCTTCGGCAGATTCGCGCTCGAGAACGACGCGACGTACTTGATCGAGAAGTCGTGCGTGAAGAGCGCCGTCCACAATCCGGCCGACGCCAGCACGACCATCGCGAGCGTCGCATGTATTGCTCTCTCGCCGCTCACCGTCAGATCACGACGGTGAAGCGCTCCTCCGGCGAATGAGACCGTTGCCGCCCAGGTCGCCATGAGCAGCGCAACCCATAGCGACAGCTCACCAATGAGAATCACGCGCCGCTGGCCGCCGCGCGGTAACCGGGTGTTGTCTTGTACTT
>JBDTNA010000415.1:0-3093 GCA_039933985.1 Gemmatimonadales bacterium
ATCATTGGATACGTAAATATCCGGCCATCCGTCGCGATTGACATCGCCGACTGCAACGCCGAGTCCGAACGCAATCTCGCTTCCGAAAATGCCTGCTTTCGCGCTGACGTCGATGAATCGCCCACCATCGTTGCGATACAGCTTGTGACCGCCGAATTCGCTGCGCACATTGCGAATGTTTTTCAGTCCGAAGCTGCTGACGGGCCGGAAAGAGTTGTTGCTTACGTAAAGATCCAGGTCTCCGTCGCGGTCATAATCGAAGAACGCAGCGTGGGTCGAGTAGCCCTTATCCGCAATGCCGTACGCATCCGCTTCCTCGCCGAAGGTCGGCTCACCTTTTTTGTTCAACCCCTTGTTGATGAAAAGCTCGTTGGCCCTCCGCTCGCCTTCGACATTTCCGGAGTAGCACACGTAGATATCCAACAGGCCGTCGCCGTTGATGTCCGCGAAAGTCACGCCCGTCGCCCAGAAACCTTCTCCTTTTACGCCGGCAGCGTTTGTGACATCGCGAAAGCGAAAGTGCCCCTCGTTCAGGTAGAGGTGATTGCCTTCCTGATTCGACGTGAGCATCAGCTCTGGAAGCCCGTCACCGGTGAGGTCTCCGATCGCGACCCCGCCGCCATTATAGAAGTTGCGATAGGTAAAGACGTTCAGCTCTCGCGATTCAGTCACGCGATTCGCAAACTGCACACCGGTATAGCTTGACGGCAGCATGGTGAAGAGATGGCCGTCGTTCGCCGGCGCCTGAGCTGTGCGTTGTGGGGCGGTTTCCCGGCCGGAGCAGGCCGCGTTGAGCAGACCCGCGGACAAGATCAGACAAAGCCTGGCGTGAGAAGCGACGCTTCTCATTCGATGAAAATCCGGTCTAGCGCGACACGGCCTGCCCTCGTAACGAGAGCAGGCCATGTTGATTGTCCACAACACCAACCACCAGCGAAGAGCTTAGTACCCAGCGTTCTGAACGAGCAGCGGGTTCGTCTCGATCTGCGTCTGGGGAATCGGCATCAGAATGCGATACGGCTCTCTCTGCACTTTGTTGAACCAAGGCAAAGTAAACCGACCGGCGCGAATCAGATCCTGCCGCCGCTTTCCCTCTACCATGAGCTCGAACAGCCGCTCATTGAAAATGGCCGTGCGAAGGGCTACCTGCGATATTCCGGCGCTGATCGGCTTTGCCGGAGAGAACGCTCGCCCTCGAACCGAATTGAGCAACGCCGCGGCAGGTCCTGTCTGTCCCAGCTCATTCAGCGCTTCCGCCTTGATCAGATAAATCTCGGAGAGGCGGAACGTGGGATAATCGTTGCCGTTGTCCTGAACGAGGTGATTTGGATCGAGAGGCCACTTGGCAACGCGGACTCCCGCACCTTCACCCGCGTTCGTGGGATCACCGATCTCCGGCGTGAAGATCAGCGGGTTGCCGTTCCGGTCTCTGACGGTGGCGCCGGTTTCCAGATTGACCTGCGGTCCCGCAAGGAATATCTGTCTCCGCTGGTCGTCGACGTCAAACGCGAAATAGGTCTCGGCGATGGTTGCCCAGCCATTCCAGGGACTCGAGGAAATCTGCGTGTAGTGCAGCGACCTCTGCAGGAAGGTCTGCCCCAGGCCAGCTTCATTCAGAAACTTGACCGACATGATGATCTCAGGCGACGTACCATTGTCGGCTGTAAAGTTGGATCTGAAGTTACCCGACAGGCTGTAGGCACCTGAGTTAATGATGCGGTCGCTGGCGGCAACAGCATCCGCCCAGCGTGCAGCGCCCGGCTGTAGTCCGGCTGCCGAAACTGTCCCCGTGAACACCTGAGCGTTCAGATACAGGCTCGCGAGGATGGCGTCGGTTGCTCCTCTCGTCATGCGTCCGTTCATTTCCGCCGGCCATTTCACGGGCAGTACCGGGCCGGTTTCCTTCAGCTCCTTCTCGATGAATGCAAACACTTCCGCGCGAGTGTTTTGCGGCCGTGGCTTGATTTCGGTGTCGGTCACAATCGGCACACCACCGAAGAAGTCCTGCAGCAGGAAGTAATAATACGCGCGCAACGTCCTCAACTCGGCCAGAACAACTGGCTGGCTGGAGAAGTTCACCTTCTCAACGGCCTCGATCGCGACATTCGCGCGCGCAACGCCGCCGAAGAGAGCGTTCCACGCCCCATTGACGTCGTCCAGTCCGGAGGGACTGTTGGCGCCCCAGAGCTGGCGATCGATCTCGATCCACCGGCCATTGTCGTACCAGTCGGTGCCGCGTGTCGGTATGATGATCTCGTCCGAGCTGACTTCGGTCAGAGCGTAATAAGCCTCAGTCACCTGGCGCAGCTGCGCGTAGACCGACGCCAGACCGCCGATGACTTCTTCCTCGTTCCGGTAGAAGTTCTGCGGAGCGATCGCGCTGGTGGGTGACTCGGTTAAATCCGTGCATGCCAGCAGAAGCATCGCCGGCAGGGCGACTAGCCGGAGCGATTTCGTGAGTGACTGCTTCATGAGGAGGCCTCTGCCCCGGTGGCTATGAGTAAACAGTTTAGAACTCGACATGAGCACCTCCCGTGATGGTGCGCGGACGAGGATAGTGAAGGTAATCAATACCCCGCGTGGCCAAGCTGTTGGTCCCGGCGTCGGTATGCACTTCAGGGTCATAGCCGGAGTAGTCGGTCATCAGAAGCAGATTGTCCCCCGAGATATAAACCCGGGTCCGCTTGCCGAATGCGCCAAGTCGCGGCAGGTCGAACGTGTACCCCAGCGTTACGTTCTGCAGGCGCACGAAGGATCCATCCTCGATATAGCGCGACGAATAAATCTGCGGCTCGCCGATGGCGACTCCGTCGGTGAGGCCCGCTTGAAGGAAATTCTGGCCCTTGCTTCTCTTGCCACCGTAAACGAGCGAGGTGTTGTTGAACACATCGAGACCCCGCTGACTGTTCACGAGGAAGCTCATGTCGAACTTCCCGATGTTGGCCCGGCTGTTGATGCCAAAGCTGAAATCAGGATTCGCATCTCCAATGACAACTTTGTCGTCTCCGCCCGGAGAGAGCGTAATTCCATCCAGTACTCGTGTCAGCTCACGGCCGGTCTCATCGCGCGTCACCTTGTATTTGTTGAACTGCT
>JBDTNA010000416.1:0-3090 GCA_039933985.1 Gemmatimonadales bacterium
CCGAACGTCATCGCCACCTGCTCAGGCAGCTTCGCGTCATCGAGCTGAGCGAATGCGTCTTCACAAAACTTGAATGACTCCTTGAGCTTCGTGACAAGCGTTTCCTTTGGCCACGTTGCCTTCACCGAATCGGCCGTGGCTGTATCGGCGACCGGACGCGATGACTTCATCGAGCCGAACTTGTCGCAGAAGAAATAGTTGTCGTTGGCGAGGTGCGCCGCGACGTAACCAATGGAGAGCTGCTTTGGCGTTGGCTTGTAGCTGAACTTCGAACCCGGGATTGAATCGAATGCCTGCGCCAGGTTGCGCTGAAGCGACATCGTCCGGCCTCTGAACGCTGTCGTGATCGGGTTTGCGTCCGGAACGGCGGGTGGCGCGGCGGGAGGTGTTTGCGCAGCGAGGCTGACTGGGAGAGCCAGCACCACAATGGTGGCTAAAGTCGGGATTTTCATACGTTCTCCAGAGGGAAAGGCGGGTCTGTGATTCTGCGGTGGCGCACCGCCCGGCGCAAGCACGATCGGACTGGTCATCTGCCCGAAGTCAGAGAACGACGATCGGTGCGGTCCACCTGAAGGGGCCCCACTCGATGACGAGAGAGCCGCGTTTCGCATCGATCGGATCTATGGAGATCGTGAACTCTTCCACCGGTGCAGGGAGCGTCTCGATCTTCATCGGCGCCCTCGCGAGATCGTTCGCCTTGTTGTAACCCGTTCCCCATTGTCCGATCTGCTTGTTCACGACCAGCTCGACACCGTTCGTGCGAGGAACCGTCCACAGTGTGTACGTGCCCGCCGCCATGCGAATGCCGGCGAGTGAGATCGGCGCCGACGTCGTGAATTGCGTCGCGGCATTTGCACCGGTGCGCCATACCTGATCGTAGGGGATGATTCCACCGACAAGCACTCGTCCCCGCGCTAAAGGGCGGCCGTAGTCCACAGCGAAAGTCGAATTGCCAATCGTTTTGCGCGTCGTATCCCTGACACTGAGCTGCTTCATTCCTCCGCTCTTTGTCTCGAGCGCGGCGAACTGCGCGCCGATCGCTTTTACGTCAGGCAGCTCGCTGAGCCTCTTCACATCCACTCTGTAGGTGCTTCGCTCGCCGGAGTAACTGAGCAGACGATTGGCGGAATCGAGCGTCGCTTCCCCGGCTCCCGAAAGCCAGTCGTGACGGATCTCAGCTTTTCCGCTTGGCATCGTCCGCACCACGCCCTGATGAAGCGGGAAATTGTCGAACTCGCGATCGATGTAAAACTGCCGCATCTGGATCTTGTCTCCCGCGGAAATGTTCGATGCTTTTGCATGCCGCAGCGCAGCATCGAAGTACAGCTCGTAGAGGCTGTACATCTGAGGAAGATGCGCCATCGCGATGCCACCACCGGTATCGAACGTTCGTTTCCTGGTCCCGGTTCCGTCGCGCTTTGATACGCTGACCGAATTTCCGCTGACATCGGCTTCCACATGCCGATCTCGCTCGTTTTCCGGCTCGCTCGGCGTATGAATATCCATCACAAGCTTCCTGATGCTTCCATCGTCGCCGAGGGTGATTTCAGTGTGTCTTTGCCGGACTTGGGGAAATCGATCGACCTCGTCACTCACCACGGTGTTTCCCTGGCGCGTTACGCTCTCTACCGACACGGTGTCGCGGCCGAGCTGCGCGACGAATCCGTAGCGCTCTCGGGGCTGATTGTTCTTACAGGCCGCGAGTGCGAGAAGAACGACGACGACTCTTTTCATGGAGAGTGCTTTGTTTGAAGGACGAACGTTGACGAAGGTGGAACCATACACTTGGGAACGCTACTGTCTTGTTCAATGTTGCTCAATATCTTTGCGTGTCATGGGATGTCAGGATCGTGACAACATTGCGGCGCTTTCGTTAGTACTGCTGCTCGTGGCGTGTGCGCCGCATCGAGCCGGGCCCGACCTCGGAGACTTTGTTGCGTCAGGAACGTTCGGCGAGCGGGTGCTGGTTCTTGCGTTGTCCCCAGGTGTCACTGCAACGCTGGTAGCGCCCGCTCATCTGGACGCGCGCGAGCGCATGGATCTGATCATCTACGCACTGCCGAACGGCAACTCGACGGCGCAGACGATTGGACGCAAGCTCGCGCCTGGCGTCGACTGGCACTTCGACATTCAACACATCGGTGCACAAACGCGTGCGTTGCGCACCACGGGATATCCGCAGGCGATTGTTGCATATCTCGAAGCCGACTCAAAGAGCTGGCCAGCGTGGCGGCGTGCGCAGGGATACGAACGCGCCAACGGCCGCATCGTCGAGATTGTCGATGAGCTCCGCGCCGAAATTGGCAACCCGCCGAATCTCGTCGTGACACTCGCCGGGCACAGTGGTGGTGGATCGTTCATGTTCGGATTCATCGAGGGGCAGGAGTCACTGCCGTCGTGGCTCGAGCGAATCGTGTTTCTCGATGCGAACTACAACTTCGAGAATCAGCACGGCGACAAGCTCGTCGAGTGGCTAATGCGTGACCAGAACAATCAGCTCATCTCGCTTGCCTATGACGATCGCGAGATTATGCTCGATGGGAAGAAGGTCGTGTCAGATTCCGGTGGGACGTGGCGCGCATCCGAGCGCATGATCTCATATCTCGGCGACCGATTCGAGTTGTCCGTCGACCAGCTTGCCGACTTCAAGCGGTACCGGGATCGCCAGGTCGAGCTTCTTCTTCATCCGAACCCTGAGAACAAGATCCTGCACACGGCGATGATCGGCGAAATGAACGGCTACATGCACGCGATGATGGTTCGACGACCGGGTTACGAGAATGAAGACGGTATTCTGAAGCCCGCGCGGGTTTACGAGAAATGGATCGAAAGCGATGTTACGCTGCCATCTGCCACACCTCCGTACAGGAGAGCGTCCAAAAGGCGTAACACTACAATGGGCGCCCCTGACTCGCGTCAGCGGGGACCGGTGTCGCCAGGATCGCCAGGCTCACGCTCCTCCTTTGGCACTTTGCCGAACGCCCAGTTGACGTTGAGGACGAGCCCGCGAATAGCGCGCCTTCTATCAGACACCTGATAGAAACGCGGATCGATCGTCGTCGAGCTCTCGCGTGATGTGTTGAATGGATC
>JBDTNA010000417.1:0-3086 GCA_039933985.1 Gemmatimonadales bacterium
CGTATCAAAACCGAGCCCGTTGCATCCTCGACCGTGACATGCTCGTTGGGCGACGAGATCGAGAGAGTGCCCGTCACCTGTCGTGCGGTGACGTTTCCGCTCAGCGATTCGAGCGTAACCGTCCCGCGGACATTGGTGACGGACAAATCGCCGTTAAGCACAACAGCGTGTATGCTGGCTTCCGTTCCCGTGACTTCGACGTCCGCTCCGACCCCGCCGGCCTTGCCACTCATTCCGCGCGGCACTGTAATCTCGTACACGGATTTTGGATCTGGCGCATCGCGCTTCACCGTAGCATTTGACTTGACGCCAGTCCCGGTGACGGTGATGCTCGGCTGCTGCGGCACGGTTGCATGCCGCGACCGTATGCTGATTGTTCCGGCGCCTCTCACGATGTCATAGGGATCCGCGATAGGACCAATTACGCGAACGCGAATTGTCGGCTTGTCCCACGCCAGAATCATAAGACGCCCGGATGCCTTGTTGATGTCGAACGTGACGCCGCGCGCCACGTCGATAGTCGTATCGCGTGACGAGACAGGCGGAGCGGTGGGTGCAGTGTGCTTGCGCGCCCTGTCCGGGCCATCGATCACCGTGACGAGGAGCGCGACCAGTGCAGTGAGACTGATCATCTGACGGAGGATGTGATGACTCGTACCTGCGTTGTCAAAGCGGCGCGATCACTGCGGGTGCGCGCGATAAGCCGCTGGAGGTACTGGTCCCCGGGAGACTTGGCCGCGGCAGCCTCCAGCTCGGCGATGGTGCGGTCAAGCGTCGCAGCTCCAGGGGCTGCGAGAGCGCGAGCGCTGGCTTCGAGTGGTGCTCCGATGCTGCTGTCGCTGCGCGAGCCAACGGAGTTGGGTGCCGTGTCATTTCGTCCGCGAACGACGATGAGTCCGGCGATGCATGCAGCGACCAGCGTGCCAGCGAAGTATTGCATTGCACGCGGGAATGACCCTGAGCGCCTTGATACCGGACGCGGCTCCTGGCGCGCGTCTCGAATCGCGCCCATGACTCGCGGTACGATGTCTCTTGATAGCACGTCACGTGGAATTGTTTCGGTTCGGCGACGCAGATCCGCGAGCTCGCTGGCAGCGGTCGTGCAGCTCTCGCAGGTCGCGACATGCAGTTCGACCTCGTCACGTGCGCGCGACTCGAGCTCATCGTACACGTACAGCGCTATCTCGGGACTATTCGCGCGAAGGCAGGGAGTGTACTTCATCTCACTTGGTTTCACTCAGTGCTTCACGCAAGAGATGTCGCGCACGATGAAGTCGCGACGCCGACGTTCCTGGTGGAATCCCGAGCATCCCGCCGATTTCCTCGTGCCGATAGCCTTCGACATCATGGAGGCCGAACACCTGCCGCAGCTCGGCCGGCAGCCGTGTAATGGCGTCCTCGAGCTCAACGCGGTCTGCGGCGCTCGTCTGCCCAGGGGGTTCGGTATGGCGGTGGCCATCGCGATTGCGCTCCAGCCTCCGATTTGATCGGTGTGCTGAGTTGATCTCATTGATTGCCAACCGATGAAGCCAGGTTGAAAACGCCGACCTGCCGTCATAGAGCCCGATCTTTCGCCACAACAACACAAACACGTCCTGCGTTCGCTCATCCGCATCGTCGCCTCCTCCAGCCCATCGGGCGAGCGCGTGCACTCGTGCCGCATGGCGCCGGACGATTCGCTCGAATGCAGCATGATCGCCTGCCTGAGCCGCAGTGAGGTCGTCTTGTTCGGTCAAGGGTTTTCTGAATGGCACCGCCAGCATGCGCAGGAGTGCGTCGCCTGCTTACTATGACTTCGACGCTGCGAAAGTGCGAATCTTTCAGCGTTTTTTGGAGATTCCGGCAAAATCATCCGTTCGGGTGACGCGAGAACGACGTTGATACGCCACTATTGAGCGGCGAAGAAGACGCGCGCAGAAGAAACCGCACCACCAACCACCGCACATCGGAGCTTTACATGAAACGAGTCACTGGCATCGGCGGCATCTTTTTCAAGGCGAAGGATGCAGCTGCGATGCATGCCTGGTACAAGACTCATCTCGGTATCGATGTCCAGTCGTGGGGCGGTGCCTCGTTCGACTGGGTCGACTCGGATGGCAAGCCGACAGGGGGAACGACAGCCTGGTTGATTGGTCCGGAGGAAAGCGACCAGTTTGCTCCCAGCAAAGCCCCGTTCATGGTCAACTACCGCGTCGACGACCTCCACGCTCTGGTCGCGGCGCTCAAAACGGAAGGCTGCAACGTCCTCGACAAGATCGATGACTCCGAGTACGGCAAGTTTGGCTGGGTCATCGACCCTGAAGGAAACAAGGTCGAATTGTGGCAACCACCTGCCGGTCAATAAAGTGATTTCAACGAATCGAGAATAGCCGGCATCTCATGGGTGCAGTCAACTCCGCACTCACAAGAGAGGTCATATGCTCAGCTCGAGACGCTACCGGTTCATCCTCGTAACACTCGCATCCTTCCTCGTCGCCGGCATCGCCGCAGCCGGCCCGCCATGGATTGCGATCGAATATCCCGCCAATCCGCATGATCCGAACACACGCGGCGCATTCCTCACCGTTCGCACGTATCATCACGGCGACTTGATGTCGTACGACATCAGCGGCACCGCTGAAGGATTGGTGAACGGCAAGCGGCAGTCAGTGAAACTCGATATTCGTCGCCTGCCACAGGCCGGCACATACGCCGTTCGCTGGCAGAAACCTGCCGATGGCAGCTGGGCACTAGTCATCAACACGACTCGCGATGGCGCAGCGATGGCGTCAGCGCTCATCGACATCGACGCAAGCGGTAGAATCGCAAGCGTTACCGTTCCGTCGAATCCAATCGAAGGTGGACGGTGGTTAGTACCGCGCAAAGTCGCATCGGCCGAGGTCGAGGCGATACTCCGCGCGCAGTAAAGGGCAACATCGAAAATCACAGATCTGAGATCACAGAAGCGTAGCAGGCCAGTTGAGAGAACAACTCTCGCAACTGGCCTGCTACACTTCTCAGAACTCGGATCCGTGAATTTCTAAGTTTGTTTTTCTTACGGATTGAACCAGTACGATGCCTTGATCAGGAACGTATTGCCGGGATGC
>JBDTNA010000418.1:0-3080 GCA_039933985.1 Gemmatimonadales bacterium
GCACGAAAAACTCTCGTGGTGTTCACGACAATCGTGTCGTTCGGTGGAATCAGGTCGGCGATATCGCGGAAAGTTCTGTGCTCGATCTGTTTCGTGGCGCGACGCACGACCATGAGACGGCTTTCGTCGCGGCGCTCGGTCGGGGCTTGAGCTATGCGCTCAGGCGGGAGAGTGAAATCGTAGTCGCTGGTGCGGGACCCGTCTTTCATTGATACGGAATGATCAACTTCGAAAGTCACGGATGTGAGATCGCAGAAGCACGGTTGTTAGATCCGAGAGGTCGCCTTGCATCTGATGGCGGTGCTTCTCAGATCTCGGATCCGTGATTTTCGATGTTGTAGTTGGACTAAAAGAGCGACGGCTGCGCTGCGGTTCCGCCGTTCGGTTGCGTGAATCCGAAATGCTTATAGGCCTGCGCGGTGGCCATCCGGCCGCGCGGCGTCCGCTGAAGAAATCCGTTCTGCACGAGAAACGGCTCGTACACTTCCTCGATCGTCCCCTGATCCTCACCGACCGCGGCAGCGATCGTCGAAACGCCGACCGGTCCGCCCTCGAACTTCTCGATGATCGCCTTGAGAATCCGGGCGTCCATGTCGTCGAGACCGAATTGATCGACATCGAGCAGCTGAAGCGCGTCCTTTGCGACTTGCCGCGTGATCCGCCCGCCTGATTTGACCTGCGCATAATCTCTGATCCGGCGCAGCAGGCGATTCGCAACTCTCGGAGTCCCGCGCGATCTGCACGCGATCTCCTCGGCACCGCCGTCATCGATCTCGACTTTCAAAACGTCAGCAGTACGGCGAACGATCGTTTCCAGATCGCTCGCCGGATAGAAATTCAGCCGTTGCTCGATTCCGAATCGCGCGCGCATTGGCGGCGTGAGCAATCCAAGACGCGTCGTTGCGCCGACCAGCGTGAACTTCTCGATCGGCATCGTGATCGTCTGCGCCTTCGGGCCCTCGGACAGGCGGATATCGATCCGGAAATCTTCCATCGCCGGATAGAGAAACTCCTCGATCACCGCTCGAAGCCGATGAATTTCGTCGATGAAGAGAATGTCGCCCTCACGAAGATTCGTCAGCGTTCCAACGAGATCGCCTGGTTTCTCGAGGGCGGGCCCCGAAGTCGCGCGCACGTTCACTCCCATTTCACGCGCGATCAATTCCGCGAGAGTTGTCTTTCCGAGTCCGGCAGGGCCGAAGAAGAGTGTGTGATCGAGCGGTTCGCGACGCGACAGAGCGGCATCGATGTAGATGCGCATGCTCTCTTTGACCTTCGGCTGGCCGATGAACTCGGCGAGCCGTTGCGGGCGGAGAGAGAGCTCGACGACTGATTCGTCGGCCAGCTCTTCGGGTGTGGTGATCTCAGCGCGCGTCATTGGCCAAATATATCCCGAACCCGCGGGGAAGTGGTTCCCGGAGTGAGGCGGGGATGACTGGATCAGCTGGACGGCCGATCAAATTGTAATCCGACATTGACTCCAGTGTTTCATTCCTCCAAATTGGAGGAAGAATGGAGGAACGGTGGCGACGCTCAACATCAAGAACATGCCTGAATCGCTGTACAAAAAGATCAAAGCCCGGGCGAAGCGTCAGAACCGTTCGATCTCCCAGGAGGTTACGCGAATCCTGACGGCTGCAGTTGAAGAGCCGGAGGAGCTGAACATCATGGCTCTGCGTGGTCTCGGGAAGGAAGTATGGAAAGGCATCGATCCGGTGAAGTACCTCGAGGAGGAAAGGAACTCCTGGGATTAAAGCGCATCCCGCCCGATGGCCCAATCGCTCTCGACACGTCGGTTTTCATTTATTTCATCGAGGAGCATCCACGATGGATCGACATTGTCGACTCGATTCTGGCCCTGGCGAGTACTGATCGGGAGCTTGTCACGTCCGAGCTGACGCTGTTGGAGTGCCTGGTCATTCCGTACCGGGCCGGCGATCAGTCGTTGGCCGAGCGCTATGAAGCTCTTCTGTGCAGGAGCCGCGGCCTGTCACTCATTCCCGTCGATCGCGCGAACCTGCGCGCGGCCGCGCAGCTTCGGGCGAGGTACGGCTTGAAGACACCCGATGCGCTTCAGATTGCGGCTGCCCTCGCCACGGGCAGCTCTTCGTTCGTGACCAACGACAGGCGTCTGCCGGAAATACCGGGGCTACGGATTCTTCAATTGCGCGATCTGGTCTGAAGCGGGAGCGCCTTCATCGAGGAAGTAGCTGACGTCAGCAACGCGCTCGCGGGCGGCATTAGATGCCCTGCCTTTCCTTGCTGCCATCAGATCTCCCTGTCGATATGCGGAGAACGGATGTCGTTGTCGGGGAAAATGTCATGGCAACCGTCCGACAACCCCCATACTTCGCCTCGACACCGCCTAGCATAGCGTGGTAGGATCGTATGTACTACCTTGGTGGTATGAAGCGTCCGTCTGACCGGATCGTCATGGAAATCGAGCGCCATCTAGGTCAGCGCCGAAAAAAAGAAAAGACGTCAGTCAGCCTCTCCGGCGAGCTGATAGCGGCAATCGACACGATCGCCGGAAACGCAGAGCGTTCAGCGTTGGTAGAGCGGGCGCTCAGGTCCTATCTGCGCCGCATCATTCGGCGCAATCGGAATGAGAAGGATCTCGAAGCGATCAACGCGCACGCGGATGTAACCAACCGCGAATCGGACTGGCTCCTCGATATTCAAGCGTGGCCGGAATGAAGCTGTCGCGTGGCGACATCTATCTCGTATCGCCTGCACCTCGCCACGATCCGCGGAAACGCCGGCCAGTGATCATCGTGAGCCGCCAGACGCTATGCGATTCGAAGGCCGACAAAGTCATTTGCGCACCAGTGAATTCGCACTCTGACGGGCGAATTACCGAAGTCGAAGTCGGTCCGGATGAAGGTCTGAAACACAGGTCTGTCATCAACTGCGATCAGCTGGTGATAGTGCCAAAGTCGGCGCTCACGAACTACGTCGGATCCTTGCCGGCCAAAACGAAGGCGGCGCTCAATACCGCCCTTCGCCTGGCTCTCGATATTTGACCGGTTCTCACCAGACCTGACTAGACGCGCGCCTGAATCCCCGACAGCCGCTCGGCC
>JBDTNA010000419.1:0-3074 GCA_039933985.1 Gemmatimonadales bacterium
CGACCGCTCGCTGATCCAGACGGTGGGCCGCGCTGCGAGACACGTGAACGGTCGGGCGATCTTCTATGCCGATCGAATCACGGGGTCGATGGAGCGCGCGATGGATGAGACCAGGCGGCGGCGCGAAACGCAGCGCGCGCATAACATCGAGCACGGAATCACGCCTTACTCGGTGACGAAGAGTACAGACCAGGTGCGTTTCATCACGCGGGTCGCCGACGCCCGCGAAGGAAGCGAAGCGCGTCACGAGGAACAGGCGCGCCGCGTCGCGGAATCGTCGCCGTCGTACAAGGGCAAGAATCCCGCGGAGCTAATTCCGCAGCTCGAGAAGGAAATGAAGGAAGCTGCCGCAAATCTCGACTTCGAGACCGCGGCGCGACTGCGGGATCAGCTGTTCGAGATCCGTGCGAAGACCGACGGAAATCGAAATCGCCTGCGCGGCTCATTGTCGGCGATTCGCGTCGAACGATAGTGCTCACTCGCAAGCACGTCGTTCCGCCGCTGGCTGGAAAAGGACATCTCACTCTCGACGAAGCCGACCTCAAGCATTGGGGTCGCGATCTTGGCGAGGCGACTGTGGCGCCGCTCGTCATTTCGATCAGCGGCGAGCTGGGCGCAGGGAAGACCACGCTTGCTCAGTCGATTTGCGGTGGATACGGAGTTTCCGAACCGGTAACGAGTCCGACCTACGCGCTCGTTCATCGATACGAAGCCGAGAAATCTCCGGTTTATCACATCGATTTGTATCGTCTCGACAACGAGTCGCAGCTCACGAATATCGGATGGGACGATATTCTGTCGGAGCGGGCGCTCGTGATCGTCGAGTGGCCTGAGCGAGCGGGAGACCGGATGCCGGGCGACCAACTGCACATCGAGCTCGATTACGCACCAGGCGACGATAGCCGCCGCATTCTTCTCGCTGGATGACAGCCGGACTGACGCTTGCGCTCGACGGATCGACTTACGCCGGCAGTGTCGCCGTCATTCGCGACGAGGCAGTCATCGCGGAGCGTTCACTCGACGACGTGCCGAAACCGGGCCGAGGGGGCAGGGAGGAATTGTTTCTTCCGATGGTCGCTCAGTGTCTGGCCGATGCTGGTGCGAAGCCCGCGGATCTTGCTCGCGTGGTTTGTGGTGAAGGGCCCGGAAGCTTCACGAGTCTTCGCGTCGCGGCTTCGATCGCGAAGGGAATCGCAGTGGGGACTGGCATTCCGTTGTTTGCCCTTTCGTCGTTGATGCTCATTGTCGCCGGCCGTCCCGCGTCAGCGGGAGTATGGCTTGCGGCGCTTCCCGCGATGCGAGGCGAGATGTTCGTCGCGCCATTCGAGGTAATGGCCGACGGAAAGATCGTACAGACTGGCGAACCGTCTCTTTTTCCGGAATCGCAACTCGATCCTCAGGCGGAAAAGATGGGCGCGCCGGTTATCGGCCCATCGATCGACTCGAGCTGGGCGCCGCACGCGCGCGGCGTTGTTCATGTGCTGGCGGATATCGTCGCCGCCGGCGCGTGCGATCTCGACACATGGGAGCCGGCGTACGGCAGGCTTGCGGAAGCGCAGGTGCGGTGGGAAGCCGCGCACGGCCGGCGGCTGACAGCAGCAGGATGATTGCCGCTTTGCATGAAGGAAAACCAGTGATGCGCGATTTGGATTCGGTCACCATTCGACTCGCGCGGCCGACTGACCTCGCCGACGTAAGTCGCATCGAGAATGCCTCCTTTGCCGATCCGTGGGGTCAGGGAGACTTCCGGTCAGTGATCGAGTCGCCGCAGACTATCTTTCTCGTTGCGGTCGATTCGGTTTCTGAAGGCGTCGTCGGCTATGCGGTCGCGCTGACTGTTCTCGATGAATCAGAGGTCCTCAACATCGCGGTCGATCCGGTAATGCGTGGCCGCGGGTTGGGCGGTAAACTCCTCGATTCAGCGATTGCCGAGGTGGTGGGGAGGGGCGCTGTTGCCGCGTTTCTCGAGGTGAGGGAATCGAATTCCGCAGCACGTGAGCTGTACCGGTCGCGCGGGTTCGAGGAGCTGTCGAGGCGGCGTGGCTACTATCGAACACCGGTCGAAGATGCGCTTGTTCTTCGCCTGGCGATGCAATGATGACAGACGAAACGATGAGAGTGCGCGTTGTCGCACTGAAAGTTTACAATTGAAGCGAGACAAATAATCCTCGCCGGGAGGCAATGTGAGTCGGAGTGTTAACAAGGTGACGTTGATCGGGAATCTCGGAAACGAGCCTGAGGTCCGCACCACAGCGGGTGGAAGCAAGGTCGCGACCTTCTCTCTCGCCACGGGGCGTCAGTGGACCGGCGCCAACGGTGAGAAGCAGGAAAAGACCGAGTGGCACCGCTGCGTCGCATGGAATGGAAAGTCATCGGGCATGGGCCTCGCCGACATCGTGGAGAAGTACTGCAGAAAGGGCGAGCGCGTTTTCGTCGAGGGGTCGATCGAGTATGGCCAGTATAAGGACAAGGAAGGCCAGACCCGCTACACCACCGAGATCAAAGTCCGTGAGCTGATGCTGCTCGGCAGCGGCAAGGGCGGCGGGGACTTCGATTCGGATTCGGACGGATCGCGGTCGCGTGCACCTGCGCGCAGCGCTGGTCGCACGTCCACCGAAAGCTTCGATGACTTCCCCGCAGCACTCGAAGATCAAGACGACGACCTGCCTTTCTAACGGCGGGAGGACTCGGACCTTTGCGGATCCAGGACTCACCGCAATCGATGAATCCTCGATCATCGATTGCTGTTGGTCCTGGATCCGCAAAGGTCCTCAATCCTCCCTCCTCGGTCCATGGGGTCAATTCCGTGACGAGCAGCCCCTCCCGCCAGTCTAGTTAGCGACGATTAACTAGCTCGGGTCGGACTTAACTCCGCCCCGGACATTCAGCTCTCGCGGAGCAACCCGATGCAGGTTCTTTCCTTCGCATTCTCGCGCGGACTCACGCGCAACGTGCTGCTTGCCTCTGGCTCGCTGGCGCTCGCCTCTCTTTCCACGCCGCTTTCGGGACAGACTCCTGCCCCTGAGAAGCCGGCAGCGCAGAAGCCCGCGCCCGCCAAGGCCGAGCCGAAGAAG
>JBDTNA010000420.1:0-3066 GCA_039933985.1 Gemmatimonadales bacterium
GGCGGTCGGCGAGCAAGTCGCACTGCTGGCGACGGGGATCAAGGAGCGGCAGATGCTGTGTGCGCCGTCTGAAACCTTGTTGATGGATGCGTGTCTCTATGGCGCTCGTGTGATAACTGACCCGCCGCCAGGACTCGCCGAAGCCTGGGCGGGGGTCAACTCGCGATAGTGTCGCCGATTCTACTTCGAGTCCGGCGTAACGGTGAATCCATCGATATGGACGTCGAGGTTGTGATTCACGCGAATTCCGCCGACTCCTGGAGTGGCGCCGTTGATAACCGAGCGTTCAAGTGTCTGCACTTCGGTGCCGTTCACACGGAAGCTCAGCTTGTCCATGGCGACCACGATTGAGAGCGCGTTTGATGCCTTGCCATCCGCATCGATCGCTTTCACCGCGGCGTTTGCGGTCCAGTCGACAACCTTGTGCACGGTTGAATCGTTCGCGCGATGGCCAACGAAGAACTTTCCATCCTGACGGACCAGGAAGTACAGATAGTTCTGGTTCGGTGTCGAAAGCTCGCGTCCGGCGAGCAGCAGGCCGTACCCTTCGGGGTGAGCTGAAGCCTTCGTCTGATTGAATGTCGCCTGAACGGTGTAGTTGTTGCTGCGCGCGTTCACGGGATTCCAGTAGATCGCGGCAGGGCCGGCGGTGACGTGTATTCCGGGCCCCATCGCAACGAACTTCGCTTCGTTGATCGTGCGGCCCTGCGATGCCGGGCGGGGATCGATTCGGCCAGTCCATCCCGAAACCTTTACACCGCCGTCCGCGACAACCTTGTCGGGATCGGCGCCCTGGGCCGAGAGTGAAGCCGCGCTAACAGTGAGCATCGTTGCAGCAACAAATAATTTTCGCATCGGTTAATCTCCTTCGGGCGGTTTACAGGGTTGTATGAGCGACCTTCATATTACTCGGACTGCTCGCCAAAGTGCCAGCGACAGCAGCTCATTTGCGAACGGGGCTCGAGATCGCAGTTCGCGCCCGGTCGGCATCCCGCTTCTCACCATCGGTAACTCCTGGATTGAGCTCGATCGACTTCTTATAGGACTCGATCGCGTGCGCTTCATCGTCGAGCCTTCGATACACGTCGCCTGATGCCAGATACGCAGCGTATGATGTCGGAAATGCGGCGATCGTCATCCTGAGAAGAGTTACTGCATCCGCGGCGTATCCTTTTGCCGCTTGCTCGCCCGCGATGGCGACCATGCCGAACTCTGACACGTCATAGCGCTTCAGCAGGTCGGCCGCCGGAATCGGTGAATAGCCCTTGAGCGCCGACGCGAGAGAGACTCCAGCCTGCAGCGAGTCGCGCAACGCTGTCTGAAGCGAAGGCTTTACCGGTGAAATGAGAATCACCTTGTCGCCGGCCGGGCTCACCACGTAGGTCCCGATGCTCTGTAGCTCGGGATCGCTGAAGGAAGCCACCGGTTTCCAAACGTCGTGAGCCGATGGACGCCATACGAATATCGTGTTGCCTTTTCCCATGAGCAGGAATCCGCGCTTGCCCCAGGAATGTATGATTCGTCCGGGGACTGTCGCTGTGATAGACGTCGTGTCGAGCGAGCGCAGGTCGAGCCGGCGAATCCGATTGCGACCGATTGAATCGGTTCGCGTGTAGCTGATCGCATTCTCTCCGCGAATCAGCTGAGGTGGAAGGTTTGCGACGGGCGAGTCGTAGTCCGTCATCGACCCGTTGCGCGAATCGAAGATTGCAACAGCGGTGCGCGATTTTGGACGAACCATCGCAAATCTGTTCGAATCAACGCGAACGTAGTAACCGACTGTATCCGGTCCCGGAAGCACACCGCGCAGCGGGACGCCCTTCATGTCGTAAATCCACGGACCCCATTCCCGAAACAGCGTCGCCGGAGTCCAGCGGATCACCATGAGCTTTCCGTCAGGAGTTACGGTCGGGCTGTTCTCGTTCTCTGCGGTCGCTGTTATCCGGGATTCAAGGCCGGATCCAATCTCGATTCGATACACGTCCGATTGCGCGTTTACGCTGTCGCGTCTGCTGATGTAGAAAATCGACTTTCCGTCGGGCGCAAACGCGGGCTGGCTTGAAATCCCGCGATCACCGGTGAGCTTCCTCGGCTTTCCGATATGGATCGACCCACCGTCATACGTCACGTCGGCGACGTAGAGATTCACCGGCACGAGCGCCTGCGCGTTTGCAGCCGGTGTCTTTGTCATCGCAACGACAGTCAATGCGATTGCGAGTCCACGGAGGGCGGGTGATACGCTCTGCTGCCTGATCATCGCTCGTATTTCCAGTTTCTCGATTTGCCTTCGCTTATCCATTCCATTGCCGTATTGAGGCGCTTCTCGCGCGTAGCGTCCGTCTTTGCCCCGGTGATCCACTCTATGTAATCGCGGCGACGACTCTGGCTGAACGCGTCGAACACCGATTGCGCTTTCTTGTTCTTCTTCAGCGCGGCGGCGAGATCCGCCGGCGCCTTGGCTGCTGGTTTTTTCACTTTGGTATCGCGGCCCGGCGCTTTGGTTCCTTCCTCGTTGAGCTTCGCCGCCTGCTTGAAGTATCCGATGAGAACTTTCCTTGAAGGCAGATCAGAGACGGTTTTCAGGGCCCCGAACTGTCCGGCCGAGTCGCGCTTGCCATCGTCGCCGACGATCAGCGAGCCTTTCCAGAGATTGAGGCCGCAATGCTGCTTGAATGCGGCCATCCCGGCGAGAACTCCTTTGTACTCGAAGAAAGGGGCGCCCCATTTGATGCTTTCATCCATGTCTGGGCAGGCCTCGTGCGCCACTTCGCGGATATGGGTGAGAATGGGCTTGGCAAAATCGGGCGATTTCTTGATGTAGACGTCAACCCGAGGGTCTCGTTTTCCCATGGTTTCCTCTGATGCCGTATCAGGCTGCTAACACGCGATGCGACCGCCAAATCTGCGGGCATCGCCGGTCTGGAGCCAGTAGTTTGCCGCGGCCGGTTGCGACTCTCCCAGCGGGTTGATCAGGGCGAGCTTTTTGCCATAGCTTTCCCCATCCTGCGTAAAGCAGGGCTGGCAAACCTGAGGAGGAAGCATGCGCTGGACACCAGGCGGACGCAG
>JBDTNA010000421.1:0-3062 GCA_039933985.1 Gemmatimonadales bacterium
AAAAACGGAGCGTCCATTCTCGAGCTCTGCCGAAAGGGACGCAACAAATCGTGAGTTGACGACGAGTGAGCCGGCGGCAATCGTCGTGTCCTTTGCTACGGCCGGAGGCGCATCGAGCTCGTCGAAGCTGGCCAGGTGTGGCGCGCCGATAAATCCGTACGCTTTCGTTTTCGCGACCCGCTCCCAACGAATCCTTATCAGCAGAGCGCCGGCGCGAAGCTCGGATACCGGTCGCGTCAGCGCGAACGGCTCGAACTCACGCGCTTTCGCGTCGTCGTAGAGGTAGAGTCGCGTCACACGATATCGCGAAGGTGCGGCGGAAGATTGTCGACAAGTGTCTTGAGATCGGCCGAGCCCTCGGTTGTCGTCACCAGCGTCAGACCTCCGCGGGTCACGACGACGAGATCTGAAACACCATGGAGAACCACTGCATTGCCTTCGGCGTGCACGACGTTGCCCTTCGCGTCGAGCGCGAAGACGTCGCCGCTCGTGACGTTGCCATTCTCGTCCGACGCCTTCACCCGTCGCAGCGCGCCCCATGTTCCGACATCATCCCAGCCGAAGTCACCCGACACGACGCGCACGCGGTCGCTGCGCTCGAGCACACCGACGTCAACCGAAACCGGCTTTACCGCGGCGAAGAACGCGTCCAGTCCACGATCGTCCGCTGCCTCGAGTGCAGCGGACACCTCAGGTGTGTGAGCTCGCACTTCGGCAAGGAAGTCTTCGACTCTCCAGACGAAAATTCCTGAATTCCACAGATAACCGTCATGAACCATCGATTCCGCACGCACGCGGTCGGGCTTCTCGACGAAGCGAGTGACTCGTCTCGCTCCGCTTTCCGTTTTCTCACCAGGCTGTATGTAGCCGAATCCAGGATCGGGTCGCGTGGGAACGATTCCAACGGTCACCAGTGCATGATCGTTTATCGCAACATCTTCTGCGGTCAGAAGCGCCGCACGAAATCCCGCGTCGTCGGCGATCGCCCAGTCAGAATGAACGCAGATCATCGTCGATTCAGGTCCGCTGCGACGCTCGATCTCCTTTGCTGCCCAGGTGAGTGCCGCCGCGGTGCCCGCCGGCTTTGGCTCCGATACGATGTTCTCGTCAGGAAGAGATGGGACCGCATTCGAGATCGGCCTTGCCAGTGCAGCATTGGTCAGCACGAGCGTTCGCTCGACCGGAACGATCTCACCGAGCCGGCGAAACGTGTTGAGCAGGAGCGGCTCGTCGTTGACGAGAGGGAGAAGCTGCTTTGGTCGTTCAGGTGTGCTGAGTGGCCAGAAACGCGAGCCGACGCCGCCGGCCAGGATCACCGCCCATCTAGTCATTCTCCGCCGCCGCTTCCTCGGTCGCCACGCCCGTAAGATTGGCGATCAACGAATAGAGCTTCTTCGGGCTGAATGGTTTCGTCAGGAAGTCGGTGGCTCCGCTATCGCGGGCATCACGCTCGTAGTCTTGTTCTCCCGCAGCGGTAAGAATGATCGTCGGTATGTGTTTCCAGCGATCGCTCGCGCGAATCCGGTCGAGTACGTCGAGGCCGCTCAAACGCGGCATCATCAGATCGAGCACCACGAGATCGACCGGATCGTCCTGCTCGAGTATGTCCACCGCTTCCTGTCCGTCAAAAGCCAGTGATACTCGAAATGGACCCTGTTCCATCTTGATCTTGATGATGCGGCCGATGTGCGCTTCGTCGTCGGCGACGAGGATGTGACGCTCTTCGTTGTGTGACTGTGTCATTCCGCTCCCTAGAAGAGGCGGGCGATGGACTCGCGGTGGCGCCGCACGTCGTAGAGAAGGCTGCCCAGGTCGGCGGCTTTGGACGTTAGAACGCAAAGGAGTGCGTCATCTCCGACAGAGGAGACAAGAACGTATCCGTTCTCGTGCTCGACCAGCGCTATTCGCGTCGATCCTTTACCGGTTGTGTTTCCGATGTCGTCCGCTGAGGCAACGATCGAGGGAACTCGTGCTGCCAAACCTTCGGCATCGAGATCGCCGGTTGATTGGCTGTCGATCAGGAGTCCGTCGCGACCGAGTACCACTACGGCCTCGATTCCGGGCCGTTGGCGAATGGCAACCGTGAGGTCGCGAATTGTCGGCATCAGGGCTCCATCGAAAGTGGTGCGAAGCTAGGCATCGCCGGAAATCTAGTCAATCGTATTCGCTTGAACTGCCACGAGTTACAGGGTATTATCGAAACCGGGACGACACTGTCGTCCCACTTCCTTTAATGCAGGTTATGACCCCTCGCAAATTTGCCCTGGCGATCATCGCCAGCGCTTCCATTCTCTCGGCCTGCGGCGATCCGCAGTCGCTGCGCGCCTCGCTGAGTACTGTCAATGACGTCTATACGGTATTCGCGCTGACCGGCACGCCCGCGACATATCCAAGCGGAATCAATACCTATTTCAGATCGGCTGTGCGTGTCGATGGCAACGCGAACTTCGACGTTGCCCTCGATCTGAACAGCGCGGGCGACGTCGTCATCTACCCGGTGCAGAAAGTCGTGAGCTCGCTTGGAACCGCCCGTCGTGTCGGTTTGAGAAAGGTTGATGGAACGTTCGCCACCGTGCTCGAGGCGCCGTCGGGCACTTACGCCGATTCAGTGATCGTCGCGAAGAAGGGCGACATCGTCGTGCTCCAGGCGCAGCGCAACGGTCAGGGCGATGCCTGTCAGTTCGATTTCTCTCCATACATCTATACCAAGATGCTCGTGGATTCGATCGCGGCGGATACGCGCACGATCACCGTCCAGACGGTGCTCGACCCGAACTGCGGCTTCAGATCATTCGAGGCCGGGATCCCCGCGAAGTAGCGAATGCATGACCTGCGCATGGTTCGCGAGCAGATCGATGTGCTTCGCGACGGCATGCGCCGTCGCGGCAAGCTCGACACGCTCGCGCCTGTAATCGACCGGGCGCAGCAGCTCGACACCGAGCGGCGCACGCGCATCCAGGCTGTCGAGGAGCGGAAGGCAGCCCGAAACAGCATGAGCCAGGAAGTTGCCCGCCTGAAGAAGAGCGGCGGTAATGCGGATGCGCTGCTTCTACGGTCGAGAG
>JBDTNA010000422.1:0-3056 GCA_039933985.1 Gemmatimonadales bacterium
AGAGCATCTGACTTCGGATCAGAAGGTTGGGGGTTCGAGCCCCTCCGGGCGCATTGACGAGACTCGCAACGTTCTCGGGATACGAGGAAAGCACATCTTTCGCAGATACTGGCTACCGACGGCGTTGTCGCTTGCAGTCATCGCTCTCGCCGGACAGGTACGGTCCATTGTCGATTCGCGAGGAAGCGCGCCGCCTGCCGGCGTAACACTGGAGCTCCCGGCAAGCTATGTCGTATTTTCGCCGATATCGAGAACACTCGATGCCTTGACGCTCCTCTCCACCGCGCAGTCGATTGCGCTTTTCATCAGCATCGCCGTTCTCGTTGCGCTGACAGTCGTCCTGACAAAACATCGGACGAATCGCGCGTTGTGGAAGAGACTCGCTCTCGCCTTCGTCATTCTCCCGGCGGTTATCGTCGCGTTTGAATCAGCGGCCGTTTTTCTTCCCCGCGAGATGGCCGCGATCAAAGTGGCGGACCCTCAAATTGTCCGCGTCGACTTTCACAGCCACACCGGCACATCGCACGACGTTCGAAAGAGCTACGGCCCGGAGGACAATCGCGACTGGCATCGCTCCGGCGGATTCGACATCGCGTACGTAACTGATCATGTGAAATTTCAGGGAGCTGTTGAAGCCCGCCGACACAATCCTCGCAAGGCAGGCGACGGGACTTCGTTGCTCACCGGAGTCGAAGGGCGATACCACCGGATCATCTCCACCATCGTTCTTGGGCTAACCGAAGCAGATACATCGATGCTGAACAAACGTGGCAATCTGCTCGCCGCGATTGGCTCGTCCGCGTTTTCTCCAGTGACGATCATCGCGCTGCCGAGCAGAAATCTCGATTCCCTGACGACGGCGGTTCTCGATAGCAATGTCTCTCTCACCAATCTGTCGGCTATCGAACTCGTCGACGCAGCTCCGCGCGGACTGGCCCAATTCGACCGCGAAGAGAATCGAATTCGGCAACTCGCATCGAACCTCGGCCTGATTCTCGTCGCAGCGTCGAACAACCATGGATTCGGTAGAACGGTCGCTGCGTGGAATGTCATGTCTGTTCCAGGATGGCGTGACCTGTCACCTGATTCAGTCGGCGCCTTGATCAACGAGCAGCTTCGAGGTCGCCAGAGTGATGTAGTCGTCATCGTGCGCCGGATGCGGCCACGTCTCCACGGAATGGCAGCTGCAGCAACGCTGCCGGTCCTTGGATTCCAAATCGTGGGAGGCCTTACTCCAGTGGAGCGTGCGGCCTGGCTCGCCTGGATCTGGCTCGCAACTGCTGCCATCGTCGTCCGAAATAAAAAAACGCGACGCGATCCGGACGAGTTGACCGACTGGTGATCCGGATATACATAGTATGAGCCGCATGAGACAAACACGCGCTATTGCTTCCCTTCGCACACGATCCGTCGCTGCAGCGTGCGCGCTTTGTCTCTTTGCCGCACCGATGCGGGCACAGACCGCGAGACAAGTCTCGCTGCCGGCGCCGGTGAGCAACTCCGAGGATCTGGTCACTCTGGGAGCGTCCTTCGATTACGCCTGGTTCTCCGACTTCAGCAATCGCGTAGCCGATCAGCCTGGGATCCAGAGCTCGAGTGCCGAAGATTTCGCACCCGGCATCGGTGCAAGCATGGAATTCAATCCGGCGAGACTTCGTCCCTTGTTTGCGCGCATCGGAGCGAATTTCGGAATCCAGAAATTCGAGCAGGTGTACGCGCCGATCTCCCCGCTCGACCCAACGGGGGCAACGGGCAAGGTCAAAGGGTTCTTCGCCGACTTGCAGATCGGCTTGCGGCCTTACAGGGGCCGAACGACACGGTTCGAGCTGCTTACCGGCGGCACGTGGGCGCACGACGATGCGGAGTTCGAGTTCACGTACGCCGACACGACGCAGACCGTCAGCCGCAAAGCGAATGGCTGGAAATGGAATGCCGGCGCGAGCATCTCGAAAGCCATTGGCGCCCGCACGGCCTTGAGGCTCGGCCTGACCTACATCACGAGCTTCAAGAAGCAGGATGCCGATCAGAACTTGAGGCTGAGCACTGGCTTCGTGTTCGGCCTCGGCCCCGGTGATCCCTTTGAATACTGGTAGACTCTTCGCGCTCGGAACCGTGCTGATCGTTGCGTCAGCCAGTTACGGGTGCCCCGGAAAAGACAGCGATTTCTTCGCACCAGTGCCGATCGACGCCTCGGCGGTTGCCGACCTCGATGCGCCGATCTTCTCGGCCATCAAGCCGGTTCCGGGTGCAACCGTTCTCAACAGCAATGTGTTCAGCTTCACATTGAGTGATCCCGCGGGGTCAAACGGTGGAACTCCAAGCGGAGTTGACGAAGCGAGTGTGTCAGCGAGAACGGCGACGGGGTCTACGCTGACGCTCATCGTGACCGGATTGAATTACAGTGGATCGCTTGGATCGCTCTCTGACGGCGTCGTCAGTCTCACACTTTCCGCAAAAGACAAGGCGGGCAATACGCGAAGTTCAGTGGTTTCTTTTACACTCGACAGGACGCCGCCGGTCATCGCGCTGACGACTACGCCGCCGCCCCAGATGTCATCGACGGATGACACGGTAAGTATCGATGTCGCGGGCACGATTGCAGATGGTGCGTTCGGCTCGGGACAAATGATGGTCACGCAACCGGGCCCGGATGGGGTGTGCGGTAACGCAGACGACAACATCTGGCCGAAAGGGAATGCCGGTGGTCAGGTGTCCGAGAATACCTTCGACCTTACGACTTCGGTCAAATCAAACGGGACGTTCGCGGTCGGCTTCTACGCGTACAACCCCGTACCGGTCGGCGGGGCATCGCGCACCGACATTTATTGCGGAACGGTCGCGGGTCTCGACTCAGCAAAGGACGAGAACGGCACCGACAAGCCGAATCGCTCGACTTTTGTATGGCGAACTGAATTGACCTGGAGCAGACTGCCCTAGTCGGTCACTTCGCTCCGAGCTCAGCGGCGAGCTGGCTGACCAACGTTGCCTCGCGCGTAAGCGCAGCCGCAACTCGCACAATCTCGCCATCCACATTCTCCCACTGTCCCTGCTCGATT
>JBDTNA010000423.1:0-3050 GCA_039933985.1 Gemmatimonadales bacterium
CTCCATCGCGGCGTACATCCAGGAATCGCTTAGATCGATCTGGTAAAACTCTTCAAGCGAGCCGTTACTTAGGACCTGATACATAAATTCGTGCGGAAAATATTGCTTTCCCTCGGCATCTGCCTTAGTCCAGACATCGACCATCGCCTTTTCAAGCCGACGCATCGCTTCCATTTCCGGAATGCAGGTGTCGGTCACACGGTTCATGTGACGGCTGAGTAGCTCCGCCTCGTCCGCGGGGGTGAGGTCGCGATAGTGCGGCACCCGCTCGTAGTAGTCGTGGGCCACAAGATTGAAGATGTCTTCCTCGAGATTCGCGCCGGTGCAGGTGATGGCCTGCACTTTATCCTGCCGAATCATTTCCGCGAGCGAGATGCCCAGCTCGGCGGTGGACATCGCGCCGGCGAGGGTGATCATCATCTTGCCGCCGTTGCCGAGATGCGCTGTGTAAGCGTCGGATGCATCGACGAGGGCAGCGGCGTTGAAGTGCCGGTAGTTGTGCCGGATGAATTGCGATACCGGGCCGCCGGTGCCCGTCGTCATTTTCGTGGAGGAATCGCTCATGGGGGATGCTTACCGGAATCGGAGAAATGTGTCAATGGGGGGCCACAGTCGAACAAAAGACACCAGACACCTGTCTTAAGTCGCCTGTCACCAGCTAAGGCCCCGGCTCGTTTTTGCCTGTGCTGGTGTCTGGTGACTTAAGGCTGGCGACCGTTGACAAGCTCTTCCCACTATCGGTGGAAATGAATCGACTTTGGTGCGACAATTCGCGGATGCCACTGCAACCAATAAAATGACCGTCGCGACCGATACTTCCCTCGTTACGCTCCGTGATCTTCGAAGAGCCGCTGACGTTCTCGAACCTGTAGCAATAAGAACTCCTCTCCTTTACGACGATCTGCTCAGCGAGCGCACCGGCGTTCCCATCTGGTACAAGCCCGAGAATCTCCAACGCGCGGGCGCATTCAAGTTTCGCGGCGCCTACAATTTTCTGAATTCACTCCCCGCGGATGTTCGCGCGAAGGGCGTTGTAGCGCCTTCGTCGGGAAATCACGGCCAGGGTGTCGCAATGGCGGCACGACTCTTTGGAATCCCCGCGATTGTCGTGATGCCGACAAATGTCACCGACGCAAAAAGGGCCGGCGCAGAACGACTCGGTGCGAGCGTTGTGCTCGCGGGGACTACGACGCAGGACCGCGCCGAAAAAGCGCGTGAGATTTGCGCTGCCGAGGGCCTCACTCTCGTCCATCCGTACGACGATCCGATGATCATCGCGGGGCAGGGCACGGTCGGACTGGAGATCGCGGAAGATCGTCCCGATGTGCAGATGGTGCTGGTGCCCGTCGGCGGCGGTGGCTTGAGCGCAGGCGTCGCTACCGCGATGAAGCTGATGGTGCCGAGCGTGCGAATCGTCGGAGTCGAGCCAGTCAGTGCGCCAAAGCTCTACCGCGCGCGCGAGCAGGGCTCACCGGTGAGGCTCAGCTCAACCGGGGGGCTCGCAGATGGATTGCAGGCGACAGAGATCGGCGGCCGGCCCTTTCTTCATCATCAGGCATATGTTGACGATGTCGTTCTCGTAGATGACGAGCCGCTTCCCGCTGCAATGCGACATCTTCTCGACCGCCTCAAGATTGTTGTCGAGCCGAGCGGCGCGATCACGGCGGCTGCGCTGATGAGCGGGGCTGTGAAACCGTCAGGAACGACCGTCGCGGTATTGAGTGGCGGAAATATCGAATGGAGCGGACTGCGTCAGCTACTCGAGTGACGCTCGCGGCGGCGTGAATCAGGCGGGCGGCCGCCTCCGCACCTGCCGGCTCTGTAGTCCCGCGGTGTGCAGCTGAAAAATTCCGTTGCGTACAATCCGCGTTTCGCATCGCGCGCTTCCTTCACCGCCGCGCGGATTCTCACATCGTATTTCACGTTTGGCGGATACACGAGCGCGGTGACGTACCCGCTCTTCGCCATCTCCTCGTTCACCATCCGGCCGTCTTCGAGGTAGATGTATCCGAGAATTCGCTGATAGGTGTCGCGAGCTCGAACATCGGTCTCGATTGTCACGTGAGATCCGACCGGCATGATGTCAGCGAGTGCATCCTGCGCCTGTCGTCCGGCTGCGCCCTGCGAGAGCTCGGGTGCATCGATCATCAGCAGGCGGATACGGCCCATGCTTCCGCAATAGACAGTGTCCCCGTCCGCGATTCTCGAGATCGTGCATTCGATTGTCGGTCCCTTCGCGGCGGTTTGCTTCGCGACGCGCGATTGCGCGGGCGCAGCGTTCGACGTTCGCGCGTTCGCATCGGGAGACTGACACGCACCAGCAGCGGCGCCGAGCGCGATGAACAGCGCTCGCACGCTCACGGCCATCAAAGCTGGCTTGTGCAGTGCGGGCAGCGCGTCGCTGCTGCGTCTATTTCCATGCGGCAGAACTGACACTGCCGGGCGGGCGGCGGCGGAGGAGGCGCGGGTTTTTCGAGAAGCTTTGCAACGCGCCACACGACGAACGCGACGATCATGAAGTTCAGCAGCACGCTCGCGAAGTCGCCAATGCCGAATTGCACGGCGCCGAAGCCGACCGTCGCCTTTTGCCAATCGCCACCGGGTGCTGTGGCAGCGATTATCGGCATGATGAAATCGTCTACTACCGCCTGCACAACTTTTCCGGCCGCCGCGCCGAGAACGACGGCGATGGCAAGGGCAACAAAGTTGTCCTTCATCAAAAAGTTCTTGAAGTCCTTGAGCATTCGACTCTCCCGGTCGTTGTGACGCTAGAGTAGCGGTTTCCGACAGGAGTCGTAAGTGCACATCAATTCAGCAAAAAGTTGTTCACCGGGCCCTACATCATTAGAATGGGGAGGCAGTTCCAGCCCGGAATTCATCAGAACTTTGATGCCGGTTCCGGGTAACTCGCTGTACGCGAATATCCGCGCTTTCGCCCCCAGAATTGAAAAACCTCTCCGACGACTTCCAGCCTCATGATGGAGCCGGCGATTCACGGTCTGCGCTAAGCTCAGCGCACGCGACTCGCTTGTCTTCACGCGTCCGCTCAT
>JBDTNA010000424.1:0-3046 GCA_039933985.1 Gemmatimonadales bacterium
GAGTGCCGACGGTCGGCCGATGCCTGTTCCGGAACAGTGGCGCGAGATCTTTTCGCCCTGGGAGGATTGATGTCCAATTTTCCCGAGCTGCCGAGCGAGGTTTCGCACGAGGAGCACGAGCGGGAGGCAGCTCCCCTCAAACAGAGAGATCATATCAGCGCCGCTGAGCGAACTCCTTCGGCGCGAATCGGTGCGGTTTTATTTCGTAACAGAGGTTGGCTTCCAGTTCTGTTTCTGGGAATTCCGTTGTTCGCCCATGGAAACACGGAGCCGAGCAGGTGGGTGATCGGATTGGTGCTGATCGCGATGGGAGAATTTTTCCGTCTCGCCGGCGTTGCTGCAGCGGGAACGACTACGCGTCGCCGCTCGCGAAATGTGCAGGAGCTTGTGACGCACGGAGTTTTCTCGTGGAGCAGGAATCCTCTCTACAACGGAAATTTCCTGGTATGGATCGGCTTTGTCGTGATTTCGGGAGTGATGTGGTTTCTTCCGATCGCGGTGTTGTTGTTTGCGGCCGAGTACAGTTTGATCGTGCAGTTCGAGGAGGGTGTGCTCGAGTCGACGTTTGGGCGAATGTACCTGGACTACAAGAACACGGCTCCGCGGTGGCTGCCGAAAAAGCCGGCTGAGCCGGCGACGGGCGAGCTCGATTGGCGCGGTGCGTGGAAGAGTGAGTTGAGCACGTTCATTCAGTACGCAGTGCTAATCGTGGCGTTCTTCATGAAGGAGCACGTCTTCCACTGGTAGCAGACTGAAGTCTATCGCTGAGGCCGACCGGGCGGGTTAGGTCCCTTGAAGACATCGCGATTGATTTGCACGAACTGCTTCATGTTCGCGGGCACGTCCTCTTCGGGGAAGATCGCCGTGACCGGACATTCCGGCTCGCACGCACCGCAGTCGATGCACTCGTCCGGGTGGATGTACAGCTGGTCGGCACCCTCGTAGATGCAGTCCACGGGGCAGACGTCCACGCACGCTCTATCCTTCGTGTCCTTGCAGGCTTCTGTAATTACGTAGGGCATTTATTGGCTCGAATTTCCAGTAGAACTTATGCGAAAAATAGACCCCGAAGGTCGAATATCAACCGCGCGCAGCCGTCACTTCAGCTGCATGCTTCCATAGGCGATCATCACGCCCACGAGAATGATAGTGCCGGCCATCATCAGCGCCATTCTCAGACGCATTGAGCGAAGGGCCTGCCACACGTCTTCGTCCCAGTAGAAGAGGCCGGGCGAAGCTTCGCGGATCACCGAGCGGCGGCACATCCTCTTCCACGTCATGTTTTCGTCGACGCCGAGGTCGGAGGGAGACCGCGCGTTCATCGGCTGAATCGCGCCTGCGGTGAAAAAATCTTCGCGCAGGTCGCGCTCTTTTCGTCTCATCACAGCTACTGCCGCGGCAGCGCCCAAGATTTTTCTCCGGTGGGAACGTTGACCGTCTCAAGATAGGCCGTCTCTCCCGGCCCGCCAGCGGCAGGCCGCACGTAAGAAAAAAGCCCGAGCCTTTCGACTCGGGCACTTACGATGGGAGACCACCCTGATCGTTCAGCCGATGCTACTGGATCGCCGGTGATGCAGCCGCGAAGCTCGCTTCCGGTATGACTACTTCATCGAGACGGCTGAAGCTCGACGTCTTGCGGGGGCCGTTCCTGAACGGGCGAATCAGCGCGTCGAGATCGCGGCGTACTCTGCCTCTCAGGCTTCCCTGACGGCGGATGGACCAGGCGATAAGCGAACCGTAGGTCATCGAGTGGATCGTGCGCGCGAAGCTTTCCCTGTCGTCTATTGCATCCGTGAGCTCTCCGGCTTCGATCGCCTTGTCGATCATCTGCATGTAGCCGGCGATTGCGGTGTCGGAGTTCTCGAGAGCCAGCGCGTGGAATTCCGGATCATCGAGCGAGGCCATGAAGAACGCAAGCCGGTTGGCCACAGTGACCGGGCCTTCTCTTGGTCCGACGCGGTCCATGGCAGCCAAAAAGAGTGATTCGAGGGGTGACTCGTTGCTTTCCATCGCGGCATTGAATCGGGTGTCAACCGCCTGGCATCCGTGGCGGAGGATGGAGAGCATGAGATCCCGTTTGGATCCGAATCTCTGGACGAGGGTTGCGGCGGAAAGACCGGCTTCGGCGCCGACGTCAGCGAGGGTGAGCCGCTCTGGACCGATTCGGCTCATGACGCGTGAGGCAGCTTCGAGGATCGTGTAGTCGTCGACCGTGCGGGGGCGTGGAGACATATTTGTAAACCTGCGTTGGAATATGACGGACAGTTGATAAATCGGCGTTTGCTATTGAACATTCATTAGTAAAGGTTGAATTTGTATTCAAATCCTTGTCGTGGCTACTCCTCTTTCTTCTTCTTTTCCTGTTTTTCGGGCTTTTTGCGAAAAAAGGTCGCCGTATGTCCGATTACCTGGATTACTTCAGAGGAAGTTTCGGCCGCCAGACGCCCAGCGGCGTCTTTTGCCTTGAGGTCAGCGTTCTTGCCCAGCTTGACCTTGACCAGCTCCTGGGTTCTTAGCGCATCATCCAGCGACGCGACCAATGCGGGAGTGATACCGTGTTGTCCGACATGGACCGTCGGGCTCAAATGATGGGCCTGGGCTCGCAACCCCGCCCGCTCGCTTCCCTTCATTCGCGGATCATTCGCGGATCCTTCCCTTCATTATCATAAACCGCCGAACATCCACTGGCGATCCATTCCACCAGTCCCGTTGGCCTTCCCTCAGCCGCATCGCCTGAAAGTGGAGATGGGGTGTGTCGGGAGGAGCATTACCGCTCGTTCCAACGTAGCCGATCACATAGCCCTGCGACACCTTCAGGCCCTCAGTCATTTTGTCCGAATAGTGATCCAGGTGAGCGTAGTAATAGATGTAGTTCCGGCTCTGATCGATCAGATACGCGGTGGTTCCACCGGCAGTGTTCTGGCGCATTCGGATGACGGTGCCGTCGATCGCTGCGAGAACCGGAGTTCCGCGCGGGGCGAGGATGTCGGTGGCGCGGTGAATCCTGCCACTGTCGCGGGGGTCGTTGAAGGAATCTCGCAGCTGG
>JBDTNA010000425.1:0-3023 GCA_039933985.1 Gemmatimonadales bacterium
ACTGGAGTTACGTCACATCCGGCTCTACGCCGCCCCGCTCTTATTGTTTCGCGTCAGCAGCATCCTATTGGATCTCACAATCCCTTCCTGAAGAAGCTGCGCCGGTCACGTCGCACATCGGTTGCACTAGCTGTCGATGGGCGGAAGCGCCAATATCCGACGCGCACCGTTTGCAAGCGTGTTAGCGTTAGCAAGGAGAGGCCGTTTGAAATACTTGTTGATTCTAGATCTGCTCGATCCGGCCGGTAAGCAACAACACGACGCTATCCTCGACAATGTCGATTTTCAGCATGTGGCTGACTATTTCTTCGCGCCCGAGAAGGTCAAAAGACGGCCTTACAGGCCGCTGTAGAAGTCGAGGATGGCGAGGAAAAATGCGGCCGAAGTCCTATCTATCGACGGGCGCGAGGTCCGAATCAGCAATCCGGACAAACCGTACTTCTCGCGTGACGCGAAGCTTTCCAAGCTCGATGTCGTCAGGTATTACCTGTCGGTCGCCGACGGTGCTGTCGCGGGCGTTCGAGACCGGCCGAACATGCTCAAGCGGTTCGTAGACGGGGCGGAAAAACCGCCGTTCTATCAGAAGCGGGCGCCGGAAAATCGCCCTGACTGGCTGAGAACCATAACTCTCTCGTTTCCATCGGGCCGATCTGCTGAAGAAGTCGTAGTCGATGACGCGGCCGGCCTCGCCTGGATCATCAATCTCGGCTGCATCGAGCTGCATCCGCATGCAGTTCGCACGAACGATCTCGACCATCCCGATGAGCTGCGCATCGATCTCGACCCAGGTCCCGGTGTGGAGTGGACCGATGTTCGGCGGGTGGCGATGGAGACGAAGAGCCTGCTGGAGGAAATGGGTCTTCGTGGATGGCCGAAGACCAGTGGGTCTCGCGGCATCCACGTGAACGCGCGAATTGAACAACGGTGGAGTTTTACGGAAGTGAGACGGGCTGCACTGGCGTTATCGCGCGAGATCGAACGACGAGCGCCGACTTTAGCTACGTCGAAGTGGTGGAAGGAAGAGCGGCACGGTGTCTTTCTCGACTACAACCAGAACGCGAAGGATCGCACGACATGCTCGGCCTACTCGATTCGTCCGCTTCCGGATGCGCGAGTGTCGGCGCCATTGGAGTGGGGAGAAGTTCCGGATTGCATGCCTGAGGACTTTACGGTCTTCACGGTGCCGGCACGGTTTGCGGCTATCGGCGATCCGCACGCGGGGATGAATGACGCGCCTGGATCGCTCGAGAAGCTGCTGGATCTTGCAGCGCGCGATGAGGCTGCAGGGCTTGGCGATGCGCCGTGGCCGCCGCATTTCCGCAAGATGGAAGGAGAGCCATCGCGAGTTGCGCCATCACGCGCGAAGTCCGCGGCCAAAAAAACGGCGAAGAAAACAGCAGAGAAGGGGGTTGCGGCAAAGAAAACGGGAACGAAGACTCGATCGAAGATGCCGCTGATCGTCGTAGCTAATTCGCCCAACAAGGATGCGGCTTTGGAAGGCCTCGAACGTTGGAGAGTGAAGCATGCAGACGCAGCATCGCATCTTGCGGTCGATGACGTACTCGTTGACAGCATGCGCGGACGATCATCGACGTGGACGCGAATCCGCGTGAATCTTCGCAATGTTCCGGAAGATATGAGGCCACCGGCGGAGACGCCCGACCCCGACGATGATCCAACTCGCGAATGGCGTGAAGCGCGCGCAAGAGCCGCTAGCGACCGACCGCGAAAATCTCCCTGAGCTCGTGTGGTGCAACGACTTCGAGCTGCTCGAACGTGCAGTCACCAGGCCGCTTGTCGTCACGCCACCGGCGAAACTGAGCCGTGTGCCGAAAGCGGCCGCTCTGCATGTGATCATACGCGACCTGAACGACGAGCTCAGGGCGCAGCGGCTCCCACGATAGATCCTTTCCCTGGCTCCAGCGGCTTTGCATTCCCGGTCGCCGATTCGGGTTCGGTGCAGACTCGGCTTCTGCCCACGCGCGCCATGGATGATCCTTTAGAGCATCAACGCGATAAGGCTCGAGAAAAGTCACCAGTTCCTTTCGTTTGACATCGGTGAAGCTCGCGCACACACCGACATGTGCGAGATCATCGCCGTTGTACAAGCCCAGAAGAAGTGAGCCGACGCGGTCATTCTCGCCGCGTTTGTGCCACCGGAAGCCCGCGACGACGCAATCGCAATCGCGCTCGTGCTTCACCTTGAGCATCGTCCGCTTGTTCGGCTCGTACGTCCCGGCTTCGGACTTCGCGATCACACCGTCGAGTCCTGCGCCTTCGAACCGGCTGAACCAGTCAGCCGCTGTTGCACGGTCGCGCGTCGCAGGTGTCAAGTGGAGAGGTGCCTGCAGCCTGGCGAGCAGTTTCTCGAGTCTCTTTCGCCTCTCGTTGAACGGTGTATCGCAAAGACTTTTATCGTTGTCGCAAAGCAGGTCGAAGAAAACGATGGACGCAGGAATTTGTTCGGACAGCATCTTCGCTCGTGAAGCAGCGGGATGAAGTCGCATCTGAAGCGCGTCGAAATCGAGACCATGTTCGCTTGCGATCACGATCTCACCATCGAGCACGCAGCGTTGAGGGAGCTGCGCCTTCAGGATTTCGACGAGCTCAGGGAAGTAGCGATTGAGCGGCTTCTCGTCGCGACTCTGAATGAAAATCTCGTCGCCGTCGCGGAACACAAGCGTACGGAACCCATCCCACTTTGGCTCGAAGATCCATCCTTCACCGGGTGGGAGCTCGCCTACTCGCTTTGCGAGCATTGGCAATATTGGAGGATTGACGACGAGGTTCATCTTCGTTGTAAGCGCGTGTGAATGTATGCGGAATCTAGATAGAGATCCGGCGCCACCACCACCAGCCCATCGTGATTGACATGGCGACAATAGGCGCGCAGCATAGGGGCACACACAAAAGGAACGCTGATGCCGAATGTCGCTCTCACTCGACTTGCGCTTGCGTTGGCAGCATCGATTGCGACAGTTGATCCACTTGGTGCGCAACAAACGGGGGCCCCTGCGGGGACA
>JBDTNA010000426.1:0-3021 GCA_039933985.1 Gemmatimonadales bacterium
CTGTCACTAACGGCTCGTACCATTTCCATCGCCGCCCCTTGAGCTTCCGGATATCCTCGCAGCGTACCCACCAGCGAGGAGGATCCGATATGACCGAAACCAGTTAGTGGATGAGCAAAGACTCATCAACCGTCTCTTTCGGCGCTCGTGCCGAGCGCCAAACAACCCAATTGAACTCGAGGTTCGAATGACAAGCATGAAGCGAGTCGGTCGGCTGATAGCTGCCGGACTTGCTCTCGTCGCATCCATAGCGGGAGCTGCGAGCGCACAGTCTCAGGTGTCTATCACCGGCAAAGTCACAGACGCGCAAGGGAATGGTATCCCGGGCGCGAACGTCGTAGTTCCAGCCCTCGGCGTCGGCGTCGGTGCGAATACCAACGTCGAAGGCAATTTTACGCTCACTCTTCCGGCATCGCAGGCTGGAAAAGCAGTTATCGTCACCGCGCGCCGCATCGGATTTTCGCCGATATCGCGCTCTGTAACGCTCGGCGCAGGAGCGCAGACTGAGAACTTCCAGCTCTCGATGGATGCGCGCCGCATCGATGATGTCATCGTCACCGGAGTTGCTGAAGCCACGTCGTCGAAGAATCTGACAATTTCAGTCGGAAAAATCGGCGAGGCACAGCTGAGAGAAGTTCCGGCCGTCTCCGCGGCGACGGCGCTTGCCGGCAAGGTTGCCGGTGTACGCGTTTCGTTTACGCAGGGCCGCCCCGGAACAGAACCGGCGATTCGCGTTCGCACGTCGACAGCACTCAGCGTCGGCTCCGGCGGTTTCGTGAATCAGGCAGCAGGCCCGCTCGTCCTCATCGACGGCGTGATCTCGAAGAACGGATTGGCCGATCTCAGCGGCAATGACATCGAGTCGATCGAAGTCCTGAAGGGTGCCGCTTCGGCGAACACGTACGGATCAGATGCCGCGAACGGCGTCGTCGCGGTGACGACGAAGCGCGGAAAGGATTCACCTGAAGGCAAAGTGAATTTCATCACTCGGAACGAGTTCGGAGCGAGCTCCATCGAGCACTACGTTCCGCTTCTCGAGCACCACCCCTTCGAGCTGAATGCTGACGGCACGTTCAAGGAGAATTCGAGCGGCCAGAGAATTGTCAAAACCGATCGTTATATCGACAATCCGTATCCAGCCGGATCGTATCGCAATCAGCTGAAGACGAACCTGCGCAGTGGTCAGACGATCACGAACTACGCGCAGATTGCAACGCGTCGTGGCAACACGAACTTCTCGACGTCCTTCACGCGTGATACCGATCGCGGCATTCTGCCGATCCTGGACGGATTCAAGAGACAGAACCTGCGTCTCAATCTCGATCAGGGACTTGGCGACAAGGCTGACATGTCCGCGAACTTCACATACGGACTCTCGACCAGCGATCAGCCGCCGGCAACTCAGGCTGGATCGGGCTCGACGTTCTTCACGCTTCTTCAGTCGCCGCCTGATGTCGATCTTCAGTTCCCGAACGGCCCAGGCACGACGCAGTATTCGCCGGCGATTCCCGCTGCCGCAGCTGGTGGCACGTCGCGCGGCAATCCGCTTTACGATCTCGCGAACCGCGCATACAATGATAGAAGACAGCGCCTCATCGGCTCCTTCTCCGGTCGCTATCGCCCGTTCAGCTGGCTGAGTGTCGACGGCTCATACGGAACGGACCGTCTCGATCAGAGAGTGACCAACTTCTACGATCGCGGAAAGCTCTCGTCCAACACCGACGTCGAGACCCCGGGAACGGGATCGCTCCAGATCAATAGCGTCAACACCGTTGCGTCGAACACGCAGGCAAACGCCACGGCGAACTGGAATCTTGGCAAGCTGCACTCGACCACGCGCGCGACCTACCTCTATGAGGAAGAGCGCAACAACGCGTTTGGGGTGGGCTTCAGCAAGCTCGCAATCGGTTCGGTGCCTGACGTTCAGGCAGCCGATCCAACTTCTCTTACGGGAAGCGGCGACGGCACAGGAAATGGATCCGCGATTCAGCAGATCAGAACGATCAACGGATTCGTCACGCAGAACTTCAACTTCGACGATCGCTACCTCGTTCAGCTTCTTGGACGTCGCGACGGCTCGTCGCTGTTCGGATCCGACAACCGCTGGAAAAACTTCTATGGAGTTTCCGGCGCGTGGAGAATCTCGCAGGACTTCAAGATTCCCGGATTCCAGGAGCTCAAGATTCGCGCGGCCCGCGGTACCGCCGGTTTGCGTCCTGGCTTCGAATATCAGTACGAGACCTACTCGGTCACGTCGGGTGCACTACAGAAGAACACGATTGGAAACAGGAATCTCCAGCCCGCGGTTCAGACCGAGAATGAAATCGGAATCAACGCAAGCTTCCTCGATCGCTTCGACCTCGAGTACGTCAAGGCGGATCGTCACACCGACGGTGCATTCCTTCTCGTGCCGCTTTCGATCGGACAGGCCGGCGGATTCCTCGGACAATGGCAGAACGCTGCCCGCGTAGGTGGTCGGACGTTCGAAGGGTCGCTCAACACGCGCGTCATCGAGAATCCGAACTTCAGCTACAACTTCACACTCACCGGCGAGAGATCACGTCAGAAGATCGACGAGCTCAGTCGCGCGCCGTTCCGCGTCGGAAGCGCGTCGCAGAACCAGAACATCTTCTACTACAAGGCTGGTGAGCAGCTTGGCGTGATCTACGGTCACCGCTGGGCGACGTCGATTGCAGAGCTCGCCGACAATCCACTCAATGCGGGCAAGGATCTCAATGCCGCGTTCGAGTTGAACGACGACGGGTTCGTTGTAGCGAAGGGATCTCGCGGAACCGCGACTGAGCGGGCGATCAAGTATGTCGACAAAGACGGTAAGGACAACGTCAAGATCGGCGACGTAAATCCTGACTACTCGTTCGGCATGGCCAACACGTTCCGTGTCCGTGGATTCACGCTCTACGGTCTGCTCGACGGAACGAAGGGCGGGAACATCTACAACTTCACGAAGCAGTGGATGTTCCAGGACATGCGTCACTCGGCGCTCGATCAGACGGGCAAGGC
>JBDTNA010000427.1:0-3011 GCA_039933985.1 Gemmatimonadales bacterium
GCACGAGCCGCCAGCTGTGTCGTTCACGTTGGGAGAGCCGGCGATACTGGCCGACAGATCGCCGTGATCGTGGCTGGAATTCTCTAAACCCTCGCACTGCGAACAACGACGAGGTCTGAGGACTCAGGACCCTTGAGGATCCAGGATTCACAGCAATTGCTGATCGAGGATTAGTGCGGACAGAGGACTCACCGCCGAGGACCGAGGGATGGTTCTTTCATCGCGTTTCAGCTTCGTTAACCCGAGTCTGCGCTGCACCGACGTGCCTCGATCCTCGGCTGTGCGTCCGAAATCCGAAATAATCCTCGATCATCGATTGCTGTGAGTCCTGGATCCTCAGGGGTCCTCAGTCCTCGGTCCTCAATAGCGTCGGAGTTGACTCTATAGTTATGGGGGCCTAGATTGTAAGGAGTCGCGCGACGATCGCCGCGGACGAAAATGTGGGGATGCCCCCCACATTTTTTTGTTTCGTGAAGGTGGCTCGAAAGAACATGAGCGAAGCGCTACAAGATATTGTAACAAAAGAGCTTGAGAGTCTTGGGCTGGAGCTGTTTGAGCTCCGTTCCGGAGGCACCAAGAACCGTCCGCTCCTCGACGTCAGAATCGAAAGAACGGATGGTGAAAAGATCACTGTCGACGATTGTGCCAGAGCATCGCGCGCGATCGAAGCAAAGCTGGACGAGGGAAGCTTCGCGGGCTCGCGGTACGTCCTCGAGGTGTCTTCTCCAGGGGTCGAAAGACCCCTGCGAAATGCCGGAGACTGGAAGCGGTTCGTCGGTCGTGACGCCGTAGTCACGGCTGCTTCGACCGAAGCCGGGACTTCGGCCCTCGGCTCGCGTGAAGTTCGAATCGCCGGTGTCGAAGGTGACACGGGCGCGGAAATAGTCGTTGTCGAAGACGCGTCGGGCGAAACCCATCGCGTTCCGCTTGCTGCAATTACAAAAGCGCGGCTTGCATTCAACTGGAAAAGGTAAGGAGCAGGGATGGCCAGTTCACTTGAAATCCTGACTGCGATCAAAGAGCTGACGAATACAAAGCAGCTCGATCGATCGGAGCTGCACGGGCTGCTGTTCGACGGCATCACCGCGGCTCTCGCCAAGAAGCATGGACCTACGGTCCAGGCCGAAGTGGATATCGACGAGGACAAGGGCACGATTCGTATCGTGCGCCTTCGCACCGTCGTTGCCGAGGTCACGGATGCGGCGCGCGAGGTCTCGCTCGAGGAAGCACGCTTCGAAGACCCCGAGTTCCAGGTCGGAGACGTCCTCGAGAATCCTGTTGATTTTGCCGAGTTCGGACGCATGGCGGTGCTGGCTGCGAAGCAGCGCATCATCCAGCGCGTGCGTGAAGGCGAGCGCACCAAGATTCGCGACGAATTCGCGAGCCGTGTCGGCGATCTCCTTAGCGGCGAAGTGCAGCAGATCGAGCGCGGCAAGCTCGTCATCATGCTCAACAAGTTCCGCGAAGCTGAAGCTGTCATTCCGTATCGCGAGCAGAATCATCGCGAGCATTTCCATCAGGGCGATCCACTTCGCGCAGTTCTCAAGCGCGTCGAGGAGACTCCGAAGGGTCCGCGCCTCATGCTGAGCCGCGGCGATCCGATGTTCGTCAAGGCGCTGTTCAAGCTAGAGGTTCCCGAGATTCAACAGGGAATCGTCGAGATTCGCGCGGCCGCCCGTGAAGTCGGAAACCGCACCAAGATCGCGGTGTTCTCGCGCGACGACTCGGTCGATCCGGTAGGCGCATGCGTCGGGCTCAAAGGCTCGCGCGTCCAGGCGGTCGTCAACGAGCTCGGCGGAGAACGCATCGACATCGTTCCATGGTCTGCTGATCCGGAACGGTTTGCGAAGCTCGCGCTTGCACCGGCGCGGGTTGCGCGCGTGTTCAGCGATGCGGCGACCAAGACGATTCAGGCTGTCGTGGACGAGGACCAGCTTTCACTCGCGATCGGCCGCAACGGACAGAACGTGCGTCTCGCGTCGGAGCTGACCGAGTGGAAGATCGAGCTGTACTCGAGCCGCGAGTGGATGGAGCGCGGATCCGAGCAACAGATCTTTGCTCCACTACCGGGCGAAGGCGATGAGAATGTGAACCCGCGTCTTTCGGAAATCGAAGGACTCGAGCCCGCGACGGTCGCTGTTCTCGAGGAAGCCGGATACAAGACTCTCGACGACATCATCGATCTCGAGCGTGAGGACTTCCTTCGTCTTGCGGGAATTGCCCCGGAAGAAGCTGATCGCCTGATGACGATCATCGACGAGCTGACTACGGAAGATGGCTCGACGGAAGATGGCTCGACGGAAGAAGGCGGAGAGCAGGCTGAAGCGCCGGTCGCGAGTGCTGCGGCCGAGGAAGAAAGCCCGGCGCCGGCAGCTGACGGTACCGAGAGCAAGAGCGAATGACGAATGAAGTCGCCAGGCGAAAGGTCTTGGGCCTCGTTGGCCTTGGCCTTCGCGGGCGGCTTGCAGTGGTCGGGGTGCAGCAGGTTCGCGATGCAGCGAAGCGCGGAAAGCTGAAAGTCGCGCTGGTGGCAAGCGACGCCTCGAAGAATAGTTTGGACAAGGTTTCTGGTTTGTTGAGGGCGCTCGATATTCCTGTTGTGGGAGCGCTCTCGGCGACCGAGCTTGGTGGTGTGGCGGGACGCGAGTCTGTCGCGTGCATTGGCGTTACGAATGCTGGACTGGCAAGAGGAATCATGACAGCGATTCCAGCGCCGGGTTTTGAAGCAACTGAAGGTGGCAGGCGCGCGGCACGACCGTCGAGCCGCGGGGATTCAAGGAGGTAGTGTTTTGAGCAAGCTTCTCGTTAACGACATGGCGGGCGAATTCGGGATCTCTGTCGATGAGGTGATAAACCTCCTTCGACAGATGGATGTTCCCGTGCGCACCCATTTGACACCGCTGTCGGACGACCAGGTCGCCCGGATCAGAGCGCGGTGGGAACGCGAGAAGAGAGCCCGTGCAACTGCACCGGCCGCCGCTCCTTCGCGTCGTCGCCGTGGCGCGGCAGCA
>JBDTNA010000428.1:0-2997 GCA_039933985.1 Gemmatimonadales bacterium
CGTGATGAAGTGAGCGTCGCGCGGATCCTTGCCCTTCATGAAGATCGAGTATCCGCGGAAGATCGACGACGTGCTGTAGCACTCGGCGACCTCGCGGTTCTCGAAATCGATCTTGGTGAAGATTCCGAGGCTGCCGACAATCCTGGTGATCGGATCCCAGTTCATGTCGACGAGCTTGCGCGGACCGCTGGAGCTTCTCTTGTCGATGATCGGTGCAGTCGTGGTCATTTAATGCTCCTGTGCGGTCTTATGACCGAGGCGAATAGCCGGTGGTAAGCTCTGGCCGATTGTGGCGCCACTTCGGTTCCTTGTTCAGTGTCTTCTGCGTAATCGCGCGCAGTGCCTTGACGGTGCGGCCGTAGACACCGATGGCCGCCGCGGAGACTTTTGCTCCCGGTGGCTCATCCATGAACGGCATGAACTTGTCGGGGAATCCGGGCATCGTGCATCCGATGCAGATACCGCCAACGTTCGGGCACCCCCCGATGCCCATCATCCATCCCCGCTTAGGAACGTTGCAGTTAACAGCCGGACCCCAGCATCCCAGCTTCACGATGCACTTTGGCGATCCGTATTCCGTCGCGAAGTCACCCTGCTCGTAGTAGCCGGCTCTGTCGCAACCGTCGTGTACCGTTTTCCCGAAAAGCCACGTCGGGCGGAGCTGGTCGTCGAGCGGAATCATTGGAGCGAGACCAGCTACCTGATACAGGAGATAGAGAAGCGTCTCCATGAAGTTGTCAGGCTGCACCGGGCAGCCCGGCACGTTCACGATCGGAAGACCGGCCTTCGATTTCCAATTCCATCCGAGGTAGTCAGCGAGTCCCATGGCGCCCGTCGGATTGCCCGACATCGCGTGGATTCCGCCGTACGTCGCGCAGGTTCCTATTGCAACAACGGCCAGCGATTTTGGCGCTAGCCGGTCTATCCACGTCGTTGTCTTGATGGGCTGTCCCGTCTTGTTGTCGGTTCCCATGGCGGCCCAATAGCCTTCGCCGCTGAGATTCTCATTTGGAATGGAGCCTTCGACGACAAGCACGAATGGATCGAGTTTCCCTTCGATTGCCTGATACCACGGCTTGAGAAATTCATCTCCCGCTTCGGTATCGAGAACCGGATGGTGCAGATGCACTTTGGGCAGACCGGGAATCGCCCCCATGATCACGTCCTCGATGCTTGGCTGCGTCGCGGCCGTGATCGAGACGGAGTCGCCATCGCAACCCAATCCCGCAGTGAGCCACAGGATGTGAATGTCGGCGACAGGCGACGGTCTTTGCGTCTTGCGACCGTAAGGCACCTTTTCTGGCATGGTATCTCCGCGGGCATCGAGGTGGGCGGTAATGCACCTCAACCGTCGGACTGCATCCTGCGCGGTCCGCCAGCTTTAGCGATCCCTATAGGTCGCCCCGGGCGCGAACGGTCGCCAGTCAGGACCTATACGTTCTGGAGTCGCGGGATAGTACTAGACTTGGCCTCGGGGAATCCCCTATGGGGCCGTTTCGCTCAGGCGCCACTCGATGGCGCGCTGCATCAGACCGCGCGATGTGCGAATGGCGAGCTTGTCCTTGATGTGCGCCTGATATGACTCGATTGTCTTCACGCTCAGGTGGAGTGACTCGGCAATTTCACGAGTGCCGTGGCCGAACCCGATGAGACGAAACACCTCGAGCTCGCGATCACTGAGGCTTGCCACTGTGCTCAGCTGCGCCCGTGCATGACGAAGAACCATCTGCTGAAGAACAGTGTTGGCAATGCGCTCGCTCACGTAGATCTCGCCTCTCAGAATGCGCCGAATCGCAACGAGTACTTTCTCCGTTGCTTCCTGCTTCATGATGTAGCCGTTAGCTCCCGCGCGGAGCGCACGCTCTGCGTAGATCGTCTCGTCGTGCATGGAAAGAACGAGAATCGGAAGAGTCTGATCGACTGCACGAATTGTTTTCAGCAGCTCGAGCCCGTCGGGACCGCGAAGCGAGATGTCGAGAACGAGAACGTCGGGAGCGAGGGCGGCAATCGACGCGGGAACCGATTCCGCTTCTTCGGCAACTCCGCACACCATGAGCTCCGGCTCCTGGTTGATGAGGAGCGTGAGCCCCTGGCGCACGATCGGATGATCGTCGACAAGAAAGACGCGAAACTTGCGCGTTGCCCGCTGGGTCGAAACTGGTGCGCTCATGTTGTCACCCCGCGATCTGCGATCGGGAATCGACAGCGCACGACCGTGCCGCCCCCGAACCCCGGATGTACATCGAGCGACCCGCCGATGATGTTCGCCCTGTAACTCATGATACGAAGGCCGAGTCCAGGTGGATCTGCGGTCGCCGCGCTCATGCCGGTGCCGTCATCCTCGATCGAGATCCTGGCAGAGCTTTCAGTTCGTTCCACTGTAATGACGATGCGCCGCGGATCAGCATGCCGCAAGGCGTTGTTCACCGCTTCCTGCGCGATATGAAATAGATGAGTGGCCATTCCAACGTCGGGAATCAGCACGGGTTCCGGACAGACGAACTCGCATTGAATCTGAAAGAGATCCTCAACTTCGGCGGCCCATCGCTGAAGCGCTCCCATGAGTCCGTCGGCGTTCGACACCACCGGAAGAAGTCCTCGTGAAAGCTCGCGAGTCTTGTTGATTGCCTCGTTGACCAGCCTCACGATCTTCGCTGCATCGGCCGCTTCGTCAGCACGAGCTGACGAGAGCTTTTGCTCCAGCACTTTGCTCATGAACGCGATTCCCGTGAGATGCTGCCCGAGCCCATCGTGCAGTTCCTGTCCGATCTGCCTCTGCTCGCGCGCGCTCACATCGAGAATCGCCTGCTCCATCTGCTTTCGCTCGGTGATGTCGATGCCCGTCGCGATAACCCACGCCTCCGTCGTCCCTTCTCCGGGCAAAACCGTATTGGACCACGCGACCCGGCGACGCTCTCCCGCCGCGGTGACCAGCGCGCTCTCATAGTCGGTTCGAAAGCTGGTCGTGCCCAGGTCCTGGAAGAATTTCTTCGAGCG
>JBDTNA010000429.1:0-2987 GCA_039933985.1 Gemmatimonadales bacterium
AGCGTGATGCTGCCTTCATGATCTCTTCCCGCTTCCTGCCCTGCGGTACCTTAGGCGACGCAAGAATATCGGATACTACGTCGTGCATCGAATGCAGGTTGTCGAATATGATGGCCGCCTCTGGATAGCGCCGCGCGAACGTTGGCGATACGGCCGCCGTCATCGGCATGATGCTCGGCATTCCGTCAGGCGGACTCTGGAGCATCTGCTTGAACCTTGCAACAGCCGCAATGATACCTGTTTGCCGGTCCGCCGCTGTTTTACCCGCAAGAAGCGGCTCGTAAAGACCTACCTGGAGCCAGTGATAGGCCCAGATCAGTCCATTGAACTTCGGATACTTCGTCCGGAAGGTCGTCGAATAGTATTGGCCTTCCATCAGTTCCATGGTTTTCGGAACCGAGCTGAACGCGAGATCGGGCCGCGTCTTGTAGTAGGAGATGAGCTTCGCTACCTGCTCATCCTTCTGAGCCGGTGCCAGGCGCTCATCCGACCAGACGTCATAGATCTGCCGATGCAGCAGGTGCGCCCAGTCGAACATCGCCTTGGCTTCGGGAGCGAGTTTCGCGTATGCAACCTCGATCGCGGCTTCCTCGAGTGGCACGTGCGGCGGATTTACCAGAAGTTTCTTCGTGATGAAGTCGTATTCCTTTTCCTCGAGCAGCGAGACCGGGGCCGCCGGCCGCGTGTAGAGCTTCTCGTAAAGAATCGCGTGCCCGTAATCGAACGCATTGAACAGCCGGTCTGCCGCCGGATAGTTGTTGCGGAATGCCCAGTTGAACGAACCCGGCATGTAGAACTGCTCATACGTCGTTGACCATTGGGCCGAGCCGGTTGCCGGAGTGGCCATGGCGACCGCCGATGCCACAAGAATTCCAGGAACAAGCCGGCGAGAAAAATTGAAAGAGAATTTCATCATGCTTCCGTTTCGTGTGTGAATGTCGTCAATGAAGCGGAACCGGTTCTCATCGGCCCGATCCCGGAATGAAGGACGCCAGGCCGAACGCGTAGGCCGTTCCGAATGTCGCGAACCATCCCTGATCAGGGCCGTTGATCCGACGGCCTAAACCGCCATCGACGGCCCATTTTGGGTTCACCTGATAGCGAAGGCCGGTGCCAACATTGTAATCCACGTCTTCCTCGTCGAAGACAGGCTGCCTCGCAAAAAAATCCGCGGTCACCAGAATGGCACGCAGCGGATAAGTCTTGTCGACAGCAATCCCTGCCAGCCACCGCGACACTTCGACCGCGCCGGAACTCGACGCAGCCAATTCACCGCCGGTGCCCGTTGCACTCTTCCCCGAGGAACCGAACGTGTACTGCCCATTGAGATGGAATCTCGCCGCGCTGAAAGTTCTCGTCGCAATACCCTTGAGCGACGTGAACGTGCGCTCGGGTCCGAGACCGCCGACCGGAAAAAGAACGTCGGCGCGAAGGCCAAGCGCCGGTAGCGTTCTTGTTTCGACATTCAGGTTATGAAAAAGCGATACATCGACGCCTGCAACGCCGGACCGGCTTCGACCATTTCCAATATCCGAATACGCAAGAGGCAATCCGACTTCGATGTGCGTCCTGGGCAGAATGCCATAGGCGATCTCGGGCTCGATCGCCCAGTTGTACTGGCCGCCCCGCAGACGTTCCAGTCGAACGGGAGCAAGTTTCATCTCGAAAGCGTAACGCTCGGTAGCGTACGCGTCCTCGATCTGGACGGGACGACCGGCGTCCGTGTTGTAGTAGTCGGTCTGAGCCGATGCCGAAGGCGCCGAGACGATGCCGCCCAGAGCGACGGACGAGATTACGAAAACGGATCTTGAGAGTTTCTTGGTGAGCATGTCGTTGAGTACGCGAAGTGAAGGCTTGATGGCTGGGAGAGAGAGTTTACTCTGCATAAAATACGCCGTGCCTGTGATACACCGCAGGCGCACAAACGGATTCATCTGGTCCGCGCAGTGATCGTCTGGATATAGCCACCCAGAGAGAATGCGGTTCCTTCGAGAACGAAACCCGCTGCGACGACATCCGCGGCAGGTCGCCGGTTCAGGTGACAACCAGCGGCAATGTGGCGCCATACGGGCGTGATCATATCCTGCATCCGCCCGGCCACCGCCGGATGATCGATCCTCACGTGCTCGATCAGTCGAAGAACTCCTCCCCGCTTCAATGTCCTTCCGATTTCTTCGAGAGCCGCAAGAGGATTGGGAATCGTGCACAATGCGAGCGCCACGACGGCCTCGTCAAAGACATGATCCGTGAACGGCAACGCCTGCGCATCTGCCTGCACGAGTACAACGCGAGCCTTGGACTTTCTCGCACGATCGCGAGCGCGATCCAGCATGTCCGGGTCCGGATCGCTGGCAACGACCCACACTCCAGCCGAGTAATGCGGAAAATTCAGGCCGGTACCTGCGCCGATTTCTACAACACGTCCGCGCGCGGTGGAAACAATGCTCTGCCGCAGCTCGCCGAGCTTCCATCGCTCGACGAACGTCATCGACAGGTCATACATGCGCGCAAACATCGACATTCGGCTCGCCCTCGTTACACGCCTGCGACGGGCTCGGCAACCAGGAGAGGAGCTCGCTCCGGCGCGGCGGCCCTCGCCAGCTCGCGTTCCTTCCAAAGCGAGTAAATCGCCGGAATCACAACCAGCGTGAGAATTGTGCTCGTCACCATTCCGCCAACCATCGGCGCGGCGATGCGCTTCATCATGTCGGCGCCGGTTCCCTGACTCCAGAGAATCGGGATGAGACCAGCCATGATCGCCGTCACGGTCATGATCTTCGGCCTCACTCTCTCCACGGCGCCGCGCTGAACCGCGGCATCGATGTCTGCCGCACTGTTCATCAACCCATCGCGAAGACGGTCCCTGTACGATTGATCGAGATATATCAGCATGATCACTCCGGTTTCGGCGGCAACTCCCGCGAGCGCGATGAAGCCGATCGCGACAGCGACGCTCATGTTGTAGCCCATCATCCACATCAACCATA
>JBDTNA010000430.1:0-2987 GCA_039933985.1 Gemmatimonadales bacterium
CGCCAGACTTCACGGCACGAGCCTCCGGGGCCTGTCGCCGCGCGCGAGTGCAGCAACATCTTCACCGGTCAGCGTTTCACGATCTAGAAGCGCAGCGGCAACTCTGTGCAGCAGGTCGAGATGCTCAGTCAGTGTTTCCTTCGCGCGGTTGTACGCTTCCTTGATCACCCGGGAAACTTCCGAGTCGACAAGCTGCGCCGTACGCTCCGAAACTTCGCGGCGCGTCTGCAGCTCACGACCAAGGAACAGCTCCTGCTCGTTGTCGCCGACGAGAATCGGGCCGATTGCATCGGACAATCCCCACTGACTGACATAACGACGTGCCAATGCGGTAGCCTGCGAAATGTCGCTGGACGCACCGGTCGTGACGCGATTGCGTCCGAAAACGAGTTCCTCGGCAACCCGCCCGCCGTACATCCGAACGAGATGCGCCTCGAGCTGCTCGCGCGTGACGGACACGCGGTCGTCTTCGGGCAACGTGAACGCCAACCCCAGCGCGCGTCCGCGCGGAACGATCGTGACCTTGTGAAGAGGATCGTTACCGACGGTCTTGATGGTGCACACGGCGTGTCCACCTTCATGATACGCGGTGAGCTTACGCTCCTCCTCCTTCATCACCATCGACTTACGCTCGGCGCCAAGCATGACCTTGTCCTTCGCATCCTCCAGGTCATTCATGTAGACCTTGTCGTGATTGCGGCGGGCAGCGAGCAGCGCGCCTTCGTTCACGAGATTCGCGAGGTCAGCGCCCGACATGCCAGGCGTTCCACGCGCAAGCGTCGTGATGTTCACGTCGTCAGCCATCGGCTTGTTGCGCACGTGAACCTTGAGAATTCCTTCGCGGCCACGAAGATCTGGCGCATCAACGACGATCATTCTATCGAAGCGGCCCGGGCGCAGCAGCGCGGGATCGAGTACATCGGGACGGTTTGTCGCAGCGATGAGAATGACTCCATCGTTCGATTCAAACCCATCCATTTCGACCAGCAGTTGATTCAACGTCTGTTCGCGCTCATCGTGGCCACCGCCGAGTCCCGCTCCGCGGTGACGGCCGACAGCGTCGATCTCGTCGATGAAGATGATGCACGGCGCATGCGCCTTGCCCTGCTCGAACAGATCTCGAACGCGGCTTGCACCGACGCCGACGAACATCTCGACGAAGTCGGAGCCTGACATCGAGAAAAAGGGGCGAGCCGCCTCACCGGCGACAGCGCGCGCAAGCAGCGTCTTTCCTGTTCCAGGAGGTCCGACGAGCAATGCTCCCTTGGGCAGTCGCCCGCCGAGCTTGGTGAACTTCTGCGGGTCCTTGAGGAACTCGATGATCTCCTCAAGCTCGACCTTCGCTTCGTCACAACCGGCAACGTCGGCGAATGTAACTTTCGGCGCGTCGGCGTTGAGAAGCTTCGCCTTCGACTTACCGAACGAGAACGCTTTCGCTCCGCCGGCCTGCATCTGCCGCAGAATCAGAATCCAGATTCCGAAGATGATGATGTAGGGCAGGAACATGAGCAGGAAGCTTCCGATGGAAGCGCCGCGCGCCTTCGAATCGATGAGGACGTTCTTCGCTTTCAGGCGGTCGAGCTCGGCGTCTGAATTCTTGACCGGCAGCTCGACCTTGAAGTGCGAGACGGGGCGGCGATTGACAGCGATCGGTGATTTGAACTCTCCGACGACTGCCGCTCCGTCCTGCATCGTGGCGGCCTTTACGTTGCCGCCCTCGAGCTGCTGGACGTACTCGGAATACGTGATCGTCTGGGCTGAATCCTTCGAGCCCGACGTGTAGGTGAAAAGGGTGCCTGCAAGGAGAGTGATGAGGACCCAGAACGACAGAGTCTTCGAGAACTTTCCCCAGTTTTTTGGCCCCTTGGGCTTCTGATTCATTGGCAATGGCATCTACAGCAAGCTCGCTATGTACGGCAAATGGCGGAAATCTTCCGCGTGATCCAATCCATACCCCACAAGGAACTCATGGGGTGCATCAAATCCTACAAACTTCGTCTCGTAGTCAAGCTCGGCCGCAATATGCTTGTGAAGCAGGGCGCAGATTTCGAGCGAGCGAGGCGCTCTTTTACCGAGCAGCGCCATGAGACGGTTGAGGGTTCTGCCGGAATCGACGATGTCTTCGACGAGAAGGATGTGTTTCCCTTCGAGACGCGTCTCCGGATCGTACAGCAGCCTTACCACACCGCTTGATTCCATCGCGTCGCCGTAGCTCGACGCCACGAGGAAATCCACCTGCAACGGGCGCCTTATGTGTCGCACCAGGTCGCTTAGAAAGATGAAGCTTCCCTTCAATAATCCAAGGACGAGCAATTCGCCGTCAGGATATGCGTGCGTGATCTGTTCACCCAGCTCCGCGACTCGGGCGGCGATGGTCGCTTCGTCATACGCAATGCGCTTGAGCGCGCGGCCCGAGAGTCTCGGGTCCGCAGCAGCGGATGCAGTCACGCGAGATTCGTCCGCATCTGTGGCCGGCTGATACCATGGCCGAGCCGTGCGCTCCGGATCATCTCGACGCTGTGAGCGTCCCATCTTTTCAGCAAAAGGTGATCACGGAACATCCGGACTTCGATACCTCCAGATAGCTGGATCGAGCCGCCTGTGTGGCCTTTCATTGTAAACTCGGCAAGGCGGTGAGTTCCGCGCCTGTCCATCACGACCCCCGCCTCGGCGGCGATCGCGGGCCATAGCGCGCGAAGAGCTTCAGCATCATACCCGGCCAGCAACTCTCTGGCAACGCGGAGCGAGCCGTCGGGGCCCGGCTTGAGTCCAAGCTGAGCAACTGTTTCCGCCATCTCCTGCCGCCATTCAGACGACATCCTGGCGATTGTCAGAAGGTCGCGTGCGAACGCGGGTCGGACTCTGGTAATCGCCGGCAGGATCTCATGTCGCACACGATTTCTGAGATGAGCGCGTGATTCATTCGATGGGTCGTCGGCGTATTTGACCTTCATGGAATCGGCGTATTTCGCGAGGTCGCTGCGCCG
>JBDTNA010000431.1:0-2979 GCA_039933985.1 Gemmatimonadales bacterium
ACGTGATGCTTCAGGACGGCGAAGCGCTCGTGATGGACTTTGGAATCGCGAAGGCATTGAGCGCCGCATCGACCGACACACTCACGCAGACCGGCATGATGGTCGGCACGCCGGCATATGTGAGTCCCGAGCAGGCGGCCGGCGAAACCGTCATCGACGGACGGAGTGATCAGTACAGTCTGGCTTGCGTTCTCTACGAGATGGTTTCCGGTCGCAAGCCATTCCTCGGCGCCACTGCGCAGGCCATTCTCAGCAAGCGCTTCAGCGACCCCATTCCATCGCTTCGGTCGGTTTATTCTGAAACGACGGATGAAGTCGAGACGGCAATGAGCCGCGCCATGGCGAAGGATTCGTCCGAGCGCTTCTCAACAACCATGGATTTCGCGAAGGCGCTCGTCGCCACGCAAGTCACGACCCCCGACGGCAGTCCGATACACGGCGGCGCGAGCGGCGGCAAATCGATCGCCGTGATGCCGTTCACGAACATGAGCTCCGATCCCGAGGGAGATTTCTTCGCTGATGGAATCGCCGATGAGATCATCACCGCGCTTTCGAAAATCAAGGCGCTCAAGGTGTCGTCACGGTCGTCGTCTTTCAGCTTCAAGGGAAAAAACGAAGACATTCGGGAGATTGGCCGGAAGCTGCAGGCTTCCACGATTCTGGAGGGAAGCGTGCGCAAAGCTGGTAAGCGCCTGCGACTCACCGCTCAGCTGGTGAACGCCGCGAACAACGAGCAGTTGTGGGCGGAGCGATACGATCGCGAATTGGAAGATGTGTTCCAGATTCAGGACGAGATCGCGCAAAGCATTGTCGCGGCGCTCCGTGTTGTCCTGAGCGACGACGAGAAGCGCGCAATCGAGCAGGTGCACACGCCGAACGTCGAGGCATACGGTTTCTATCTTCGCGGGCGGCAGTACTTCCACCAGCACCGTCGAAAGAGTCACGAGTACGCGAGGCAGATGTTCGAGCGCGCAATCGAGCTCGATCCGGATTATGCGCTCGCGCACTCGGGCGTAGCCGACTGCTGCTCGTTCCTCTATCAGTACTTCGATGCCTCTCCTTCGAACCTTAAACGCGCCGACGCGGCTAGCCGCCGCGCGTTGGAGCTGGCTCCCGGACTCGCGGAGGCGCACGCGTCGCGCGGCCTGGCTGTTTCGCTGAGCGAACGCTTTGAGGAAGCGGACACGGAGTTCGAGATGGCTCTTCGCCTCGATCCCAAATCTTTCGAGGCTGCCTACTTCTACGCACGCTCGTGCATCGCGCAGGGACGCAACGAACCCGCTGCGAAATGGTTCGAGAGAGCGATTTCGGTGAGACCGGATGACTACGCCTCGCTCGCCCTGTTGGCAGGCGTGTACAGCTCGCTCGGCGAACCCGAAAAATCGATTCAGGCTTCACGGCGGGCATATGACACTGCGCGGAAGCATCTCGAGCTTACTCCCGACGATCCGCGCGCGCTCTATATGGGTGCGATGTCGCTCACAACTCTCGGTGAATCCGAAAAGGCGCGCGAATGGAACAGGCGAGCTCTCGCAATGGATCCTGACGATCCTTCAGTTCTGTACAACATCGCATGCGCGTTCGCTACTGAAAATCAATCGGACGAGGCGATCGACGCTCTGACGAAGGCACTCGACAACGGATTTGGTCATTGGAAGTGGATCGAGCATGACGTCGATCTCGATTCTCTGCGTGACAATCCAGCTTTTATCGCCTTGCTTTTACGCAAGCCGTCCGAAACCGAAACCGGGGCGCCATGATCACCAAGGGACTGGAAGAAGCGCTCTCAAGATCGTACCGACTCGATCGCGAGCTTGGCCGCGGCGGTATGGCGACTGTGTATCTGGCGCACGATATCCGACATAACCGCCGCGTCGCAGTAAAGGTTCTGCATCCGGATCTGAGCCACTCGATCGGACCGGAACGGTTTACTCGCGAGATTCAGCTTGCGGCCCGGCTCAATCATCCACACATCGTTCCGCTTTTCGATTCGGGGGACGCGGAGGGCTTTCTTTACTACGTCATGCCCGTCGTCGAGGGTGAGACACTGCGCGATCGCTTGCTGCGCGACGGGCAGCTTCCGCTCGAGGAATCTCTTCAGTTGGTGCGGGGCATCGCTTCGGCACTGGACTATGCGCACCGCCAGAACATCGTCCACCGCGACATCAAACCGGAAAATGTGATGCTTCAGGAAGGCGAAGCAGTCGTGATGGATTTCGGTATCGGGAAGGCAGTGAGCTCCGTTTCCGACGACACGCTCACGCAAACGGGAATGGTTGTTGGAACCGCGGCGTATGTGAGTCCCGAGCAGGCGGCTGGGGAAAGTCATGTCGATGGCCGCAGCGATCAGTACAGCCTGGGCTGCGTCCTGTATGAAATGCTCTCCGGAAAGAAACCGTTCACCGGGGCAACGGCGCAGGCCGTTTTGAGCAAACGTTTCAGTGAGCCGGTTCCATCGCTTCGCGCAGTTTTCAGCGCAGCAACGGATGAAGTCGAGACTGCACTTCTCAAGGCGATGGCCAAGGACGCAGGCGACCGTTTTACTACGACCGTCGAATTTGCACGCGCGCTCATAGCGACGCACCTCACCACGCCGGACGGAAGCCCGCTTCATCCCGGCGGATCGAGCGCGAAGTCAATCGCCGTACTCCCATTCACGAACATGAGTGCGGACCCAGAAGGAGATTTTTTCGCGGATGGAATCGCCGACGAGATCATCACGGCACTGTCGAAGGTAAAAGCGCTGCGCGTTGTGTCGCGCACTTCGTCTTTCACCTTCAAGGGAAAGAACGACGACATCCGCGAAATAGGCCGGAAACTTCAGGTTTCGACGATCCTGGAAGGCAGTATTCGCAAGGCGGGCAAGCGGCTTCGCCTCAACACGCAGCTCGTAAGCACGGCCGACAGCTCGCAATTGTGGGCCGAGCGATACGATCGCGAGCTGGAGGATGTGTTCGCGATCCAGGACGACATCTCGCA
>JBDTNA010000432.1:0-2961 GCA_039933985.1 Gemmatimonadales bacterium
TGAGTGGACGGCCGACTGCGCTTTCCAGCGCCGCGAACGCCTTGTGGTAATCGAAAATTGCATTGATGCGGTCACTCTCGGCGCGCTCGTATGCAGCGCGCGCGTCGGTGACGTCAACGAAGTTCACCGAGCCGCTGCGATAGCGATCCTGCGTGAAGTTGAGCTCGAGCCGTGCTTTTGCAGCGTTCTGCGCCTGCAGCGCCGCAGTCTTCGACGCAGTGTTGAGCGTCAGGTACGCCGCCGTCACATCGGCGGTAAGTGCGAGCTCACGCGACCGGACGCTGAACCGCGCGTCATCGCTGGCAGCATGAGCTTCCTGCATCCGCTGTTCCCGGGCGAACCCGTCAAAAAGCGGAAGTGAGAGCGTCGCTGAAATCGACCGCGGTGAATTCTGGAAATTGAATGGGAACTGCTTGTTGCCGCTGCGCAGGTCGGCCGCCATCGCATCGGTAAATACGATCTGCTGGCATCCCGCCAGATTGTTGGACAGGTTGAGCTTTGCGCGCACTTCCTCGGTCCGGAAACATGAAGCCTGTTCCGATACCGTTGCAGCCTTTCCCTGCTGCACCAGGAAATTCGAATTCGCAAACGAATACGTGTAGCCCGAAATGCCGGTGTTGAGGCTCAAAGTCGGCGAATACTCGCTGCGAGCGCGCTTCACGTTGAGATCCGCGACCTTCTCTCTCGAGCGAAGCGCAAGCACCACTGGATTGGCAGATCGCGCCGAGGCGAGCAGAGTCTCGAGCGGCGGTGGCTCGTCGAGCGTCGTGAACTGAGTCGTCAGAACGACATTCGGCGGCTGCGGCACTCCCATCTGCTGAAAGAGTCGCAGCTTCTCGATCTCGATTGTGTTGCGAGCCTGAAGTACCTGAACCTTCGCCTGTCCGACCGCGACCTCGGCGCGCGAGACGTCGAGCGCAGTGCCGGATCCAACCAGCGAGCGAGCCTGCGCGAGCACGGCCTGATTCTGAGCCGCGACAAGAAGCGTGTCCTGAAGGGAAGCGCGGTCCTGCGCCTGAAGCACCGAGAGGTACTGCTGCGTCACGTTGCCGCGCAGAATCTCGGCCGATCCCGTGATGTCCGCTTCGACCGCATCACGACTGGCTCTCTCGAGCTTCGGCATGATGAATGTCGCGCGATTCACGCGGTAGCCGATGCCAATCTGATACGAAGACTGGTTCACGTCCGAGCTTGCGCCGAGGCTGGTGCCGCCGAAGATCTGCCGGCCGCCCTGCTGACGCTGCGCGTTGAAGTTCGCATCAGCGCTGGGCAGAAGCTGGCCCTTGGCCGCGCGAACGGCTGCGTCGGCGCTGCGCCGATTGTTGATGATCGAGAGGTGAGTCGGATTGTTTGCGCGAGCAAGCTTGACTGCATCTTCAAGCGAGAGAGCTGCGCGGGGATCTGAAGCCTGCGGTGCTGCCTGTGCGGCTAGAGCACCTGGAACCAGAAGAGCCAGTATGAGACACAAACGCATTTGCATTGTTGGGTACGGGGTGGAGTCAGGTCAACGTACGGCACACGTAAGCAGCGGGTTTCACGATTCCGTCAGCCAGTGAGCGCCGGAGCGAGAAAGATGCGATCACTGATGCGCGACCGTATCCGCTCGTAGAGAATTCGTCCCTTCTCGGCGGATGCAAGCGACGGCATTCCGATCGAGCCAGCGCTGTGCTTCGGAACCTTGAGAGTGCCCCGGCGGTAACGCCTGAGCTGTTCACGCGACATCATATAGTCGCGGGCAAGCTCGAGGTGTACCAGCTCGGGAGCGATATGGAGCATGATCGACGTATCGACTTCGTCGCCATGCATCGCTTCGGTCTGCCCTTCGAGAAGCTCCGAAAGATTGACCGCGAAGATATCGACGACCCTTACGCGAGCGCCCGCAGTGATGACTGTTGCGAGCGCTTCCTGGTGTGGATCGTGCCCGTGCGCCGTGAGAAGAATGAATTCCTTGAACCCGGTGGCTTCCCATGAATCGAGAAGGTCGTTCAGCGTCCGGTGAAGGGTCTTCTTTCTCACAGATGCATTGCCGATGAAACCGCGCTCGGTGTCCACGTTGACGCCGTATTCGACCGCAGGCGCCCTCAAAACGCCATATTCCGCCGACAGGTCATCCGCCAGTCGCTCGGCGATGATCGTCGCGGTGCCGAGGGGCAGGTGAGGGCCATGCTGCTCGCATGTGCCGACGGGGATTATGAGTCGCGGATCGTCCGCCATCGCCGCCTCGATCTGCATCGGAATGAGATCCTTGATGCGAAGCGGAGCATTCTGGGGCAGCGGGACAATGGGGGCGTGGGGGGCCAGCCGGGGATCTGCCGCTTCTGCGGCGCGGGATGGCAGGGGTGGTGACATTCGGTTCATGCGCGGGGGACGGCTATTAGGATCGTGAGTGGTCGGTTGACCGGGCGTGTCGCATTGGTCGTCGTGGGCGGTGCGATTCTTCTGCTCGCCTGGTGGCTGCGAAACCCACTTCTACCTTATGGTGGCGATACCCCTCGCGCCAGCGGTAATTCGGCCGATTCGCCAAGGGCCGACGATGCCGCGCTGAGGCGCATGAGAGCGCTGGCGGCTGTCACTGCCGCGATCAGGACGGAAGAGTCGCGGCTGCACGAAATCGTTACATCCACTCAGTCCGCGCCAATCCGCACTGAAGAGGCGTTCGAATACCTCAAGGATCTGACTTCTGCGCCAGAAACCGGGGTTCTGGTCGAGGACGGCCTGACACCGCTTGCGTGGGCCGGACAGATCCGGACCACGCCTCAGGATATGCGACCCGGGACGTTTGCGACGTTCACTCCGTTTTATACGACTCTCGAAGTCGTGGACGTGAGGGGCGACCGCCGGGTCGTCGCAAGCGCATTGATTCATGCGGAACCGCCAGCGAATCGAGTAGCCTCGCCACTCGACGAAGCCCTCGATGCGCGTGATCTCGTCGAGTCATTTCGTTTTTCGCCACCCGAGGAC
>JBDTNA010000433.1:0-2952 GCA_039933985.1 Gemmatimonadales bacterium
GCCCGGCTGGACCCGGTGCGCGGGCGAGAGCTCCTCCCAGCGCTCCCCGATCTTGGCATTGCCGTATCCTTCCCGGGATGTGTCGATGACCGCCGAATAGAGGACGAGCGCATTCGGCGTGCTGGAGATCGAGAGCTTTCCACCGTCGTTCATCAGCCATACCCAGCCTGAGCCGAAACGGCCGACGCCCGCAGCGGAAAACTGTTCCTTGAATTTGTCGAATCCGCCGAACGCATCCTTGATTGCCCGCCCGATTTCACCGCCGGGCTCACCGCCTGCCTGCGGCGCCATCCAGCCCCAGAACATCGAATGATTCCAGTGTCCGCCGCCATTGTTGCGAACGGCCGTGCGAACTGATTCCGGAACGCTGTCTATTCCGCGAACGAGATCGTCGAGCGACTTTCCTGCCAGCTCGGGTGCCTTCTCGATCGCTGCGTTCAAGTTGTTGACGTATGCCTGATGATGCTTTCCGTGATGGATCTGCATCGTCGCAGTGTCGATGTGCGGCTCGAGTGCATCAAAGCCATAGGGCAGATCGGGGAGTTCAAACGCCATGTCGTGCTCCTTGATTAGTTCGCTGCTGCTGCCGCCGTCTTTTTCTTTTCGCGCCACCAGCTGATGATTCCCGGAAGGATCGATACGAAGACCACCGCAATGACGAGGATCTCGATGTGCTGATCGATTCCCGGAATATAGGTACCGAGGAAATAGCCGATAAACAGCATGCTCCATACCCAGAAAATCGTTCCAAGCACGCTGACCACGAGGAACTGTCGGTACGGCATTCGTCCGACGCCCGCGACTACAGGAGAAAACGTCCGGATGATTGGCATGAATTGCGCGAGGACGATCGCCTTGCGTCCATGTCGCGCGTAGAACTCCTGAGCCCTGAACACGTGCTTCTTGTTGAACAAAAGAGAATCTTCGCGGGTGAAAATGCGTGGGCCGGTCATGCGGCCGATCAGGTAGCCGAACGAATTCCCGCACGCAGCTGCAATGTTCAGCATCAATCCCAGCCAGTACACATTGAGCATTCCGCGCGCGCTCACGAGTCCTGCCGTGACGAGAAGAGAATCGCCGGGAAGAAAAAATCCGACGAGAAGCCCAGTTTCCGCGAAGACGATCGCAGTGAGACCGAAATACCCGGCCCACTTTATGAGTGCAGGGAGATCGGAGAGATTCGCGAAAAGCTCGCGCAGCTGGTCCATTAAACTGTCGTGAGGGGGAATGCCGGATAGGAGAACGTCAAATTCAACCTTTGACAACGTCTGGTCAACTGCAAGCGAGATCGCTTCAATGGTGCCGCAGCCGCCGCGGAGCCGCTGGCACCGGGGCGGCCTGTCCGCGCGAACCGAACGGAGATTTCACATCGGATCGTGGATCTTCATCGGGCTCGTCGCCATCGGATGGTCATGGTCCATCGCAAACGCACGCGACGAGGTGGTGAACGGCTCATCATCGACGGCCGGAATCATCGCCCGGGCGCTTACTGACTCGCGATCCCCGACGGTCGCATACCTCACCAACGCGGCGGTCGAGTTCGTGGATCCGCTCCGCGGCGAGAGTGGGCGCCTCCGAGCGCGGGTCGAGCAGCCCGGCGCGAAAATTCCCGGCGATACACTTGCCGACGGCGCACTTACCACATTCACCTCGCCGACCGCCGCCGAATCAACGTCCGTTAACAAGGCGCCGGTAAGAACCGGCATCTGGTCGCTCGCGCTGACCGTTGGGAACGCAATTCGCCCGATCGCGGACTTTTCAGTCATCACGCTGAAGCCGGCATCGGCGAGGCAGGGCGGCAAAATCGGACTCTACTACATTGGTAACTGGCCATCGACGCGCAGAACCGCGAAAGCGCGGTACGACGCGCCGAGCGGATTTATTGAAGTGACTCAGGGCCAGCAGGACACAGAGCTGTCCGATCATTTCCAGCTGAAGGACTTCTTTCCGCACGACCAGGCAAACGTCTGGCCCAAGTACATAGTTGTCGACATGAAGCTCGTCGACAAGCTCGAGCTCGTTCTTCTGGAGCTCGAGAAGCAGGGCGTCAGAACTCAGGGGGTGAAGGTGCTGAGCGGCTTTCGGACGCCACAATACAATCGTTCCGGAGGCGACCCCCGGGGCCGCGCGTCGCTCAGCCGCCACATGTATGGCGATGCGGCGGATATCTTCATAGATAACGATCGCAACGGCGTCATGGACGACCTGAACCGGGATCGCCGGGTCAACGTAAACGACGCCAGGGTCATACTTGCAGCGGTAAATCGCGTCGAAGCGGCACACCCTTCGCTGATAGGAGGGGTTGGCGTGTACTCGGGCACTTCCGCCCATGGACCTTTTGCTCATATTGACACGCGCGGCTATCCCGCGCGTTGGATCGGAACCGGAGACAACTAATGGATGAAGCGACGACTGTAGTGGCCGCGCACAGCGCACCCGACTCCGCCGGAGGGACGCCAAAACCTCACCGCGCTGATCCGTCGATGCCGGTGAGATCCGCCGACCTCGAGCCATACACCGGACTCGGCTATCTCTCGAAGCTTTTCAAGCTGATGGCGGCGGTACTTCTTCTGCTGCTTTTGTCGGAGATAGTCACGGGCCTCATCGCGCAGGGGACAGCAGCGATACCGACACTGCTTGGCGAGGTCAGCCGGCTTGTGGTGCTCGCCGGACTTCTGTACGGAAGCGGTGATCTTGCGCTGCTGCTGATCGACATCGGGCACGATATCAGGGCGACAAGAATTCTTCTCGGGCGGCAGGCTATACATGAAGAGCAGGGGCGACGCGATCCCGCGAAGTTCGTCGAACGAGGACCGCGGTAAGCTCAGCCGTACAACGGTACGACAGTTGCCAATACGTAAGCAGACCGCGGAATCGCGGAACAACCCTTAAAGAGGATTCGTCAATGCTCTGGACGATTGCGATGGTTCTGCTGATCCTGTGGATTCTTGG
>JBDTNA010000434.1:0-2952 GCA_039933985.1 Gemmatimonadales bacterium
CAGGCGCCAGGCGCGCGTTGACGACGGCATCGAGTTCTATTCGTCGCTGCGCTCACGGCGTGCAATCGAGCGAGCCGACATCTGCATACTCGTGATCGACGCGGTCGAAGGGCTGCACAACCAGGATTTGAAAATCGCGGCACTTGCCTGGGAAACCGGGCGAGGCCTGATCATCGTCGTCAACAAATGGGACTTGGCCGAGAAGGAAACGAACTCGGCGCACAAGTTCCAGAAGGACGCGGCGGAAAAGGCGCCGTTCTTCAAGTTCGTTCCGTTCATTTTCACTTCGGCTATCACGGGCCAGCGCGTAACGCGAATTCTGGAAACGATTCTCCAGGTAGAGGGCGAGCGCAACAAGCGCATTTCGACATCGCAGGTGAACAACACGCTCGAGCAACTCGTCGCGCGACGCCAGCCGCCACAGGCAGCGGGAAGAGAAATAAAGCTCAACTACGCGACGCAGGTGGAAACCACGCCGCCGATCATTGCGGTTTTCGGCAACAATCCGGACCTGGTGCAGGAGCATTACATCCGCTATCTGCACAACGGTTTCCGCGAGGCGTGGGGCTTCACGGGAAGTCCGCTCAAGATCGTGATGCGCAGGAAGTCGGCGTAGGTGCATCCCCTCGTCGGGGTATTGATCTCATACCTTGTCGGCTCCATACCGTTCGCGTATTTCGCGGGAAAAGCAAAGGGGATCGACTTGAGAGAGCATGGCTCCGGAAATCTCGGAGCGACGAATGCGGTGCGGGTGCTCGGCAAACGGATCGGCGGTGCGGTGTATGTCGCCGACACGCTTAAGGGAATGCTGCCTCCGCTGCTTCTTCCTCCCCATATCGACAGCAGCAGGCCAGAGCTATGGGCGATTGCATTTGGTATCGCCGCTATTCTTGGTCACGTCAAACCGATCTTTCTGCTGGGGCAGGGAGGCGGCAAGGGCGTCGCAACGGCCGGAGGAGTTTTCTTCGGGCTCGCGCCAATACCCGCAATCATCGCTTTCACCTGCTTCGCCGCGTCGTTGGCGATTACGCGCTATGCGAGCGTTGGAAGCATGATCGCCGCCGTGGTGCTGCCGGTCGCCGTTTTCTCCTTTTATGGACCGACGGTTTTGTTCGCGATCAGCTGCGCGGTCGGATTGTTCGTGTTCTGGACGCACCGCGGTAACATTGCGCGTCTGCGAAATGGGACCGAGCCGAAGTTCGGAAAGCCCGGAGAGGAGTCGCAGTCGGCATGACTCGCTGCGCGGTCATCGGCGCCGGGGCGTGGGGAACAGCGCTCGCTGATCTTCTCGCGCGGAACGGTCACGATGTCCGCATATGGGCGTACGAGTGGGACGTCGTGGAGTCCATCAACAGGCTGCACCAGAATCGTCGCTTTCTCGCGGGGAATCAGCTCGCCGAGACGCTTGTCGCTTACAACAGCATCGACGAAACTCTCTATGGAGCCGAGCTCGTCACACTGGCGACTCCATCGCACGTGTTGCGAACGATCACAAAGTCAGCTCGCGAATACGTTCCCGATGGCACTCCGGTAGTCGTCGCGTCAAAAGGGATCGAGCGCGAATCACTCGCGCTGATGACCGACGTCGCGACCGACGAGCTTCCGCAAGCAACTGTCGTCGCGCTTTCCGGCCCAAGCTTCGCATCCGAGGTCGTGGCGCAGCAGCCGACGGCAGTCGTTGTCGCCTCGACAGATGACAAAGCCGCACTTTTTGCTCAGCAGGCATTCAGCTCGATTCATTTTCGCGCTTACACCCACACTGATGTCGTCGGTGTGGAGATTGGCGGGTCATTGAAGAATGTCATGGCGGTCGCGACTGGAATCGCGGACGGACTCGGGCTCGGCTTCAACGCCAGGGCCGCGCTGATCACCCGCGGGCTTGCAGAGATGACGAGACTGGGAGTGAAGCTTGGCGCAGAGCCGGCCACGCTCGCGGGGCTCGCTGGACTCGGCGACCTCGTGCTGACGTGCACCGGGTCGTTGAGCCGCAATCGCAGCGTAGGCGTCGAAGTTGGACGCGGTATGCCGCTGGATGATGTTCTTGCCGGAAAGGAGACAGTTGCTGAAGGTGTCGTAACTACAAGAAGCGCGCACGCACTTGCAGCGCGGGAGGAGGTCGAGATGCCGATTGTCGATGCGGTTCATCGAGTTCTGTTCGAGGGCCAGCCACCGCGCGATGCGATCGGCGCGCTGATGGCCCGCGAGCTCAGACCGGAGAGCGACTGATGGCGGCCGAGCCGGTTAGAGAATTCTTTTCGATGGGTGACGTCTGTAGCCTGACGGACCTGAAGCCCCATGTTCTCCGATACTGGGAAAGCCAGTTCCGATTTCTTCATCCCGCTAAAAACAGGTCTGGCAATCGTGTGTATCAGCGGCGCGAGATCGAGCTGATCATGCTCGTCCGTCAGCTGCTTTACACCGAGAAGTACACCATCGACGGCGCGCGGCAGAAAATCGACGAGTACAAGAAGAACGGCGAGCTTCGCAGCGTAGCGCGTGCGGCGCTCGACATGCAGACGGTTGAGTCACTCGAAGCCGACCTGCGCGCGATTGCAGCGATCCTCGACGGGGAAGAGCCGGCCGAATGATACATTCAGTCGTTGTCGTCATGCCGGCGTTCAACGCCGAAAAGACACTGAGCCCGGTGGTGAAAGGCCTTCGAAAGTCGCTGCCTGGCGCATACATCATCGGAATCAACGACGGCTCCCCTGACGGAACCGGCGCTCTGCTTCGCTCCGTGTGCGACAGGACGATCGAATTTCCGGTGAACCGCGGAAAAGGCGCGGCGCTTCAGGTTGGATTCGCTGCGGCGCTGGAGCGCAACCCGGCGGCGGTGTTGACAATTGATTCCGACGGACAGCACGACCCCGCATTCGCTCCGTCGATAGTCGCTGCGCTGAACACGAGTCACATCTCGATCGGGACTCGCGATCTGACCGGCGAGCAGATGCC
>JBDTNA010000435.1:0-2946 GCA_039933985.1 Gemmatimonadales bacterium
ACAAGGTTTACATCGTTGACGAAGCACACATGCTCACGCGCGAAGCATGGAACGCTCTCCTCAAGATTCTCGAGGAGCCGCCGCCGCGCGTCGTCTTCGTGTTTGCGACCACCGAGCCGCAGAAAATCACCCAGACCGCCGCCCCGGTTCTGAGCAGACTTCAACGCTTCGATCTCAAGCGGATTGGAGTCAACGAGATCACCAAGCGCCTCGAGATGGTCCTCGCATCGGAGAAGATCGACTCCGCGCCGGACGCGCTCGCGATGATCGCCCGTGCAGCCGACGGCTCGATGCGCGACGCATTGAGTCTCACCGATCAGGTCATTTCGATCGGAGAAGGCGAGCTGACCGCCGATCGCGTGCGCGAAGCTCTCGGACTCGTGCCCGAAGACGAATACCTCGGAGTCATCGACATCATCGCCGGACGACGAGCCGGGGAAATTTTCGAGACGGTCAGGCGACTCGCGGATGGCGGAGTCGACTTCGGGGTCTTCCTGTCGGGACTGGGAGATATGATCAGAGCCCAGCTGGCTGTCGTTCTCAATGGTCGCGCCGACGGCGTTTCTCCGCATGCGCTTTCACATCTCGAGACACATCGCGACGATTTCACGGCGAGCGATCTTCTCCGCATGCTTCAGATGCTCAGCACGATCGAGCCGCAGTTTCGGCGAAGCTCGCAGCAGCAGCTTCTCGTCGAGATGCTTCTCGTTCGCTTTGCTTTGCTCGATCGCTCCGTCACGCTCGAGGAAGTTCTTCAGACTTTGGGTGGTGGCGGCGGAACGCGAGGAGGCGATGAGCGCACGGTCGCGCTCGCTCGTCCGCCGCAGACCGATGCAAGGCCTGCGACGCGCCCGGCACAACAAACGCATACGTCTTCGGCACGCCCAACTCACGCGCCCGCAAAGGACCTTCCCGTTCAACCCGTGCTCATTCCGCCGACTCCGCCGCTTCGCATAACTCCGTCAGTGGAACAGAGCGCGATAGCCGATCAGGGACCGCCACCAAAACCGCGCGAAAGCCCGGACTGGCGTGCCGCGCTCGATCAGTCAGCGAGCAGCGGTACCCGGCCGCGACTGACAACCGAAGCGGTGCGAGAAGAACGGCTCGCAATGCTGAGAGCCCAGGATCCGGTGCTCGACGCGGCCGTGCGTGAGCTCGATCTTGACCTGCTCGACTGACCCGAACCAATACCCTTTAAACGATGCCCGATTTCACGAAAATTCTCGAGCAGGCTCAGCAGATGCAGGGCCGCCTGGAAAAAGTTCAGGCCGAGCTGGCCAATATGACTGTCAACGGAAGCTCGGGGGGCGGCATGGTCACCGTCGACGCCAACGGGAAGGGGGAGATTACGAAGGTCAGGGTTGACCCGTCTATAGTGAACGCATCTGACGTGGAGATGCTGGAGGATCTTCTACTGGTGGCATTGCGTGACGCTCAGCAGAAATCGGCGGAGTTGGCGAAGTCCGAGATGTCGAAGCTCACCGGAGGCCTCGCGCTTCCGTTCAAGCTTCCGTTTTAGCGTGTCGGCAATCGACTCACTGGCATCGGAGCTCGCAAAGCTTCCCGGGATCGGAAGAAAGACCGCGCTCAGGCTCACATATCATTTGCTCAAGCAGCCGGCCGAACAAAGCAAGCGGCTCGCGGATGCGCTGGTGACACTGGCCGAGCGCGTGAAGCCTTGCAGCCACTGCTTCAATCTTACTGAAGAGGAAGTCTGCGCGATCTGCCGTGATGGCCGACGCGATGCGGCTGTGATCTGCGCCGTCGAAGATGCATCGGACATCGGCGCGATCGAGAGAGCCGGCGAGTTTCGCGGGCTGTATCACGTGCTCGGCGGACGTCTTTCGCCGCTCGACGGAATCGGGCCTGATGATCTCACGATACCTCAGCTGGAGCAGCGCGTATCCGGCGGAGCTGTTCGCGAAGTGATAATTGCGACGAACCCGAGCATTGAGGGCGAAGCCACGGCGTTGTACGTTCAGCGCAAGTTATCGCCGTATCATCTCACGGTTACGCGCATCGCGCGCGGTTTGCCTGTGGGTGGGGACCTCGAGTACGCAGACGGAGTCACGATTGCGCAGGCACTTTCAGCACGGCGGGCGATGTGATCACCTCTCGTAACCGCCAGCTGGCGGCGCTCGGCTTTCTCGGCGGAGCTGCGTGCGGGGCACTTGCCTGGAGTCATCTTCAGAAACAGTACCGTCGCGATCTTTTCAGCACACACCCGCTGCGTCGGTTTGCAGCGCTGAGCTATCTTCGCACGCGGCCCTCGATGGGCACGCTGCGACTGCTTCGCGAGTACATCGCCTGGGAGCGCAGCCCAGCTCTCCGCGACCGTGGAGTGAAGCTCATGCGCCACGTCGAATCGACGCTTTCCTGAATCAGTGACAAATCCCGGCGCCGCCACCTGGTCTTTTGACGAAGAGGACCTCGCTGCTCTGACACGGACAGTAGACCGGTTTCTCGCGGAGACCGGCGCGCATTCCGCGATGATTGCAGATCGGTCGGGCCAGCTGGTTGCGACAATGGGCCAGCCGCTTGCATTCGATCCAACGGTGTTCGCAACGCTGACTGCGGCTGATTTCAGCGCGAACGACCAGCTGGCGCGTCTTATCGGTGAAACCGATTTCACGACGCTGTTCCACCAGGGAGAAAAGGAATCCATGTACGTCGCCGACGTCGCGCGACGGCTGATACTCGTCACCCTGTTCGACAATCGTACGCCGATTGGCCTCGTCCGGCTGAAGATGAAGCCGGTGGTCGAGGAGCTGACCGCACATCTCGATCGCGCGTATTCGCGCGCGAGAGAAAGCGGTACTACGCAGCCGAACATTCTCGCCGGCGCGTCCGACGAGATCGACGAGCTGTTCAACTGGTAAGGAGATAGACAAGCGATGTCGATGATCAACTACGCGGCGCGCGAGATCAACTGCAAGATCGTCTACT
>JBDTNA010000436.1:0-2930 GCA_039933985.1 Gemmatimonadales bacterium
GTGTTCAATATCGGCGGCAACAAATACCGCCTCGTGGTCAAGATGCTGTACAAAAGAGGATGGGTCCTCATTCGCCACGTTCTTACGCATGAACAGTACGATCGGCGAAACCGCGAAAGAACGTTGTGATCACCACGGAGAAGATTAGTTGACCCCGGCAATTGCTCGACGAGCACGACAGCGAACCATCGGACCCGTCACGGCTCCCCTTCGTTCAAGGACGGAGTTCGCCAGCGCTGTCGCTGAGCTCGACCTGCTCGTCGACAAGAATCCTCGTGTCGGGACGCCGGAGCACGATAGAATGGAGCTCCTTGCGATTCTCGTCGGGGCCTATGAGGCGGACAATCTGCGTCCGCCAAAGGCGGTCACTCCCCAGCAGCTGGTGCATTTCATGGCCGAGCAAAAAGGCATGAGCGCGGGAGAGCTGGCGGAGCTGCTCGGTGGGCGGAGTCGCCTCTCAGACTTCAATCACGCCAGGCGGCCACTTTCGACGGGTCAAATCCTGAAGTTGCGAGACGCTCTGGCGATTCCCGCCGACCGCTTGATCTCGCGATGATTCGCTGCGCGATCTTAAGAGACAGGCAGACCGGCTCTACCAGCGCTCCGCTTCCCCCGGCCCCTCATCTTCTGCCATATTGACGGGCCGGGCGCGGCCGTGCCCCGGGTTCACCTCCGGAGCACCGCCACATGCCGCCAGCCGAAACGACAGATACCCTCAAGCGCACCCCGCTAACCGACACCCACTCGGCCCTCGGCGCCAAACTCGTGCCCTTCGCCGGCTATCTCATGCCGGTCCAGTACCCCTCAGGCATAACGGCTGAGCATCACGCCGTCAGGCGGCATGCGGGGCTGTTCGACGTGAGTCACATGGGCGAGTTCATGGTTCGGGGTGCTGGAGCGGTGGATTTCGTGAACTATGTCACTACGAATGACGTTGCTGCGCTGGTCGTCGGGCAGGCGCACTATTCGACGATCCTGAACGATCGCGGAACGATCGAAGACGACTGTCTCGTCTATCGCGCCGAAGACCACATCATGATGGTCGTGAATGCGTCGAACGCAGCGAAGGATTTCGCTCACATATCGCGGCATATCGGCCGATTCGACGCGACGCTCGAGGACGTGAGCGATGAGACGGCGCTGCTCGCGCTTCAGGGTCCAAAAGCCGCGGAAATTCTGCAGCGCCACACGAACGTGGATCTTTCCGCGATCAAGTACTACCACTTTGCGTTTGGCACGGTTGCGGGTATCGATGGCATCCTGATCTCGCGCACCGGATACACGGGCGAAGACGGGTTCGAGCTTTACTTCGCGAATGAGAACGCCGTCGCTGTGTGGAACGCTCTGACCGAAAGCGGTGAAGTCGTGCCCGCGGGACTTGGCTGCCGCGACTCGCTGCGTCTCGAGATGGGAATGGCGTTGTACGGAAATGACATCGACGACACTGTCACGCCGCTCGAAGCGAATCTTCAGTGGCTGGTGAAGCTCAAGAAGGGTGAATTCGTCGGGCGCGATGCGCTGCTCAAGCAGAAGGAAAAGGGACTCGAGCGAAAGCTCGTCGGATTTACCACGGGCGAGCGGGCATTTCCGCGACACGGGTATCCCGTTTTCGTGAATGGCGAATCGAGCGGCGACGTGAAGAGCGGAACGATGAGCCCATCGCTCAACATTCCGATCGGAACTGCATATGTGCCGGCGGCGAGTGCGGCGCCCGGATCGGCGCTCGAGATCGAGATTCGCGGAAAACGCATTCCTGCGACTGTCGAGAAGATGCCGTTCTATAAGGAAGGGAGTCACCTGTAGCATGCGAGTCGCGATCATGACGATCTCTGACTCGACGACAGCCGGTGAGAGGAAAGACCTTTCCGGCGAGATACTCCGCGAATGGTGTGAACGCCGCGGAGACGAGATCATCGCGCATGACACTGTGGCCGACGATACGTCGGAGATCGTTCCACTGCTCGTGTCTCATTGCGACTCGGGGAACGTCGACCTCGTTCTTACGACTGGAGGAACTGGGCTCGGCCCGCGCGACGTCACACCGGAGGCGACACTCGCCGTGATCGAGCGCGAGGCGCAGGGAATAGCCGAGTATGTGAGGGCGATGAGTTTTGCGCGTATGCCGAGGGCGGCGCTGGGGCGCGGTGTTGCGGGTACGAGAGGGAAGACACTCGTGATCAATCTTCCGGGATCTCCCGCGGGCGTTACGGATGGGCTCGCCGCGCTGCTGCCGATCATCGATCATGCGATTGGCGTGCTTGTCGGAACGATCACGCGTCACGACACGCCACCCTCGGGTCAGGGCATGGTGGGATGAAAGCGCTCATCACGCTGGCTGACGTCGAGTGCGCGGTGAGATTGAATGCATCGCTCGAAGCGTCGGGAGTCGAGACTGCGATGGTGTCGCCGCTCGATGACATTCGTCGCGAGATCAAACGTGCGAAGCCGGATGTGATCGTGCTGACCGGATCGATCGCAGATCCGAATACGATTCAGCTCGTGCGTGAGCAGCTGTGGGATGGCATCGCGGTGGTGGGGCTTGCTGATGTTGAAGATCCGGAGCTGCGGGAGCGTCTTCGCGCGATCGGGTTCGTCGACATTTTCGCGAAGCCTATCCCGACCGAAGAGCTCGCGGCGATTGTGCGGCGCGCTCTCGACAGGCAGAGACTGACGAAGGAGACGGGACTCATCGGTCAGTCGAATCCGATTCGCGAAGTGCTTGTGAAGGTCGAGCAGATCGCACCCGTGTCGAGCACGGTGATGATCGAGGGCGAGAGCGGAACGGGCAAGGAGCTTGTCGCTCGCGGGATTCATCGGCTGAGTCCGCGTCGAGGCAAGCCGTTCATCGCGGTGAACGTTGGAGCTCTCGCGGAAACGCTTGTCGAGAGCGAGCTGTTCGGTCACGAGAAGGGCGCCTTCACCGGCGCGGC
>JBDTNA010000437.1:0-2926 GCA_039933985.1 Gemmatimonadales bacterium
CCGATGCCGCGGTTGATGTATGGCTTGCCCGGGAACATCGTCGGGAAATAACGCGCCCATATCTCGGTGATCGAGTTGCCCATGAAGACGACGCGATCTTCACCAGGCGCGGGGGCGGGGAGCTCGGCGTTCATCTTCGAATACTTCTGGAGGTTCGGCCAGTCGTTCCTGAGACGATCTTCTTCGGCAAGCCGCGCTTTGACCTGAGTCGAATCGATCTGCTGGCCAGGCGCTGGATTCTGTGCGTGCAGCGTTGTGAACACCGCGCTCGAGGCGAGCGCGAACAGGGCAAACCTCACCACGGAATTTGCGGTGAGCGATAGTAGTTCACGCCGAGGAGATTCCACCGCGGCGCATGTGAAGCGAGACGCACTCTGAATCCGTCCCATCCGCGTACACTCTGCGGGGTCCATGCGACTTCGGCGAGCGCAGGCAGCCTCGGCATCGCGAGATACTGGACCGCCGTGATGTTCCTCACGGTCTCGGCCCACATCGCCGTTTCGACGCCGATGATGTTCGTCTCCGTCACTCCTTTCATGTACGTCGCCGGATCCCAGTCGTACGCGTCACGCACTTCGATGACAGCCGCCCACGTCAGACCGAGCTCTGTCGAGTTGTCGTACTTCATGTCGAAGTACGTACGTTTGGCCGGCGACAAAATCACCTTCGATCCGTACTTGAGCGCTGCCACGACAGTCGTGTCCGACGCCCACGCCTGCGAGATTGTCGAGGCTTTCAGGTGGGCGTGAGAAATCTCCTCCCACCCGACCATCCGCTTGCCGTATTTCGTCACGATGTCCTGTGTGCGCTCTACAAACTTCGTGTAGTCGGCTCTGCTGAGAATCGGATTCTCATCGCCGCCCATGTGGAAATAGGGTCCGGGCGTGATTGAGGCGATCTCACGCACCACGTCGTCAATGAACGCATAGGTCGCTTCGTTGTTCGCGCAGAATGTGCTCCACCCTACTTCGGTTCCGGTGTACGGTGCCGGCGGGCGTATGCTGCAGCTGATCTCGGGATGCGCGATGAGTGCCGCGTTCGTGTGTCCCGGCATGTCGATTTCCGGAACGACCGTGATGTAGCGATCCTGCGCGTAGCGCACGAGGTCCGCGTAATCATTCTGCGTGTAGAATCCGCCGGCTCCGCCGCCAACTTCCATTCCGCTTCCTACGGCGGTGAGCTGAGGCTGCGATTTGATCTCGATCCGCCATCCCTGGTCGTCCGCCAGGTGAAGATGCATCACGTTGAATTTGTACAGCGCGATCAGATCGATGTATTGCTTCACCTCGTCAACCGTGAAAAAATGACGCGCTACATCGAGCATTGCGCCACGCCACGCAAACCGCGGCTGATCTGAAATCGTTACGGCGGGAACTGTCCAGCTTCTTGGCGAAAGCTTCATGTGCGATTCGATCTGCGCGGGAAGCAGCTGCCTAAGCGTCTGCGTGCCGCGGTAGAGTCCGGCCGGAGCGTTCGCAGTGATGCGCACTGAATCGCGTGTTGCAGTCAGACGATAGCCTTCGTCTCCCAGCGAAGCGTCGGATGAAAGACGCAGCGCAATAGCGCCGCGACTCGATGGACCCGTCGAGATTGGAATCGCGTATCCCGTGGACGGTCTCACGATCGCAGCCAGCAGCTCTCCGGTGCGCGTCGCTTGAGCAGTCCCGTCATCGACCACAATGCGTGTCGAATCGGTGATGGTGAATGCGTCGCCTCCATTGACTGTAAGCGATACAGGCGCCGGAATAACACGCGGTGTGGTTACACTGGGCGCCTGCGTCGCCGGGGGAGCGGCGACTGGACCGGAAGGAGTGCATGCGGCGAACGATCCGCTGCAAAGGACGAGCAAGGCGAATCGAGGCACCGCTCGCGTTGGCAGGCTCACTGGGGACCTTTTAGTTAACGGGAAGGAAATGGTATGACTAACCTCCGCTGTTCGGAAGTGTCACACAGTGGACAGGTCTGCTACGGAGTATTCGCGCGCAGTCGCACTGAATCTTCAAAGCCAAAGAACCGTTCGATCAGCCATTTGTTATCAGCCTGCCGGGCGAGAAACTGAACGTAACGGCCGTACTCAGTCATTCTCCCTTTCGGATCGCGCCAAGATTGTTCGAATGCACCGAACTCGGTTGCGCGGTTCGAAGCGACGTGTCGGGAATCGACGGTCAGTTTCAGATCCATCGAGTCGAGCGATGCCCAGTTGCCGCGTACCATCGATTCGAGTCCCGCACGACCGCGAACAGTATCGAAGTTCGGCCATTCGAATACGGAGCTGTCGGTGTACAGGGTCGCATATGTCTTCGGGTCTTTGTCGCGATACGTCTGGATGATGCGAGTGTTCAGCGAATCGATAGCGGCATCTGCGCCGGCTGTCGATTCGCGATCAGCATCAGTACAAGCGACGCTCAGAACGACGAGCGCAATCGTGCGAAGCCTAACGGCCCGGTCTCCGTGTCGTGATCTTGATGACTCCGTTGCCACCACGCACTCCGTAGATCGCGATGTCGGCGGGATTCTTCAGCACCTCGATTTTCGCGATGTCCTGCGGATTGAGAAACACGATCCCCCGTGATCCCGGCCCGAGTGGAGTATCATCGACGATATAGAGCGGCTCGCTACTTCCGTAGAAGGTGTTATTCCCTCCACGTATCAGAATCTGAAGCCCGCCGCCGGGCGCCCGTACCACGGTGACGCCGGGAAATTTGCCGGCAAACAGATCTTCGAGCGACTTGCCTTCGTTCGCGGCCGCGATCGAATCGCCGACAGACGCGTACCTGGGCTCGACACTCGTCGGGTCCTTCGACTTGCCTGACGCGCAGCCGAGAGCTGTGGCGAGCGATGCGGCCGCGAGAACCTGGAAAGCGCGATGAGAAAGGGTGTAGTTCGACACGGGTCCTCCCGGTGACTGGTTACCGTCCCTTCCGTC
>JBDTNA010000438.1:0-2924 GCA_039933985.1 Gemmatimonadales bacterium
AACCCTCGAGATCGAAGCTGCTGACCGGCGTTCCATTGCAATAATTCTCGGCGATTGCCGTTTCGGCGAAGCCGCGGACCCAGTACATGAGCCCAATATTGGACTGGTTTTGCGGCAGGGAGGCCGCAAGAGCCGGCGGATACTTCCCCAGCGCGTCGATAGCCTGATTCGCAGCCGTCCGGGTCCGGTTTACGTCGTACCACATATCGCTGACAGTCGTTGCGTCCTCGTTAACGCTGCGCTGATCTGCGGAATTGCGTTGGGCGAACGTGTCCCCCGATCTGAACTCATCAGCGAGGAGTCCGGGGATGTGAAATGATGACTCACTCCCGCTTGTCATGAGGCCCAGGCGCGCAAGTGCGCCGAGCCGGAGCCCTTCGGCAGCCTCTGCCGATTGCACCTTGGTGGCATCGATCACGTCCGGATCGACGACAGTGAGCGCGTTATCGCAGGCCGAAAGGAATGCCATCGATGCTACTGCGACCATGAACAGTTTTCGTCCGGTGGACCCTGAGGCCCCGGAGCGCGGTGCCGCAAGTGCGGCGAGTTTTCCGGTTTTCATTTTATCCTCAGAATCCAACGTTGAGTCGAAGTGTGTAGAACCGCGGGGGAGGCGCGGTCTGGAAGTCGTTCTGGATGTCATTGCCGTTACCACCATTCAGGTATCCCGACTCGGGGTCGATGCCCGTGTAGTCGGTCCAGGTATGGAGGTTTCGTCCAGCGAAAGTCAGACTCAACCGATCCGCCCGGAACGCGCGCGCCAGCCCCCAGCCCGGCGGTGGCGTCAGTGTGATCGCAAGCTCGCGGAGTTTCTTGTAGTCCGCCTTCTCGATGAAGCCGCCCTGTGTCCGGGATGGATGATCGCGCAGTCCAACCACGCGTGCCTGCTCGAACAAGGACGCCGAAGGATCGGAGAGCCCGCGGCAGTTGTTGCGGCTCTGGCACCTGATACGCTCGGTACCATTCAGGAGCTTGAAGCCGCCCTTGTAGTCGAATCCGGCCGTGATCCGAACGATGTTGTTGAACAGGTCAACACCGGGATTGAATGACATCTCGACATGGGGCACCGGACGGCCCTGGTAGACGGCCGTATCGGTGACGGTGATTTCGTTCTGGGTGATGAGGCCGTCGCCGTTCGTGTCGCTGAAACCGGTGATTGCCGTGTGCCAGTAACCGTTCAGCGGATATCCAACCCTGTGCTGGATCTGGCCAGAGACGATGATGTTGATTGGATCGCCGGCGGCGTTGTTCTCGAGCTGAAGGATTTTGTTGTCGTTGATCGAGTGGTTCACGCCGAAGTCAAACCCGAAGTTGCGGGTTTTTACCACCTGCGCGTGCAGCGACGTCTCGAAGCCCTCGTTGCGAACGGAGCCGATATTCTCGAAGCGATTCGCGGTGATGCCAATCGACCCCGGCAGCACCCTCTGGATCAGCGCGTCGCGGGTGCGCTTGCGATAGCCCGTGAACTCCAGCGACAAACGGTTGTCGAGCATTGCCAGGTCGAAGCCGCCTTCAAACTCCACCGCACGCTCCGGCTTGAGCGACGGATTGCCTACAGCGTTGAATGTTGCGCCAGGCGATCCCTGATCCGCCACATTCGCGGTGCGCGCTGAGAAGAACAGCAGCGCGTCGTTGGCTCCGGGCGACACGCCCGAGGCGCCATACGCAGAGCGTACACGGAACTGGTTGAGGAACTTCGGCTTCGGGAAGAAATCCTCATCCGAAAGAATCCACGACAGGCTCGCCTTGGGGTAGTACACGGCATCGAAGTTCTGGCCGAAGGCGCTGTTGTTGTCTGCCCTGAGCCCCCCGGTCAGGAACAGGCGGTCACGGAAACCAAGTGTCTGCTCGACAAACGCGCCGGCGGTGATTGCAATCGTCGTCCTCTCTTCTCCCGTTTGCACTGCTCCGGCGTCGACCGTCACGGCACCCGGCGGAAGGTTGGTGCCCGTCGCTCCGTTGCGTGAGAAGATGTTCCGGAAGTATTGCAGACCGAACGACGTCTTCGAGTTCAGCGACGCGGTGGGGTTGAATGTCGCGGCCGCATTCGCATCGACTGTGTACTGGAAGAAGTTCGTGCGGTTATTGACGCGAAAGCCTTCGCGACTCGTTCCGAAATCCGAGCAGTTGCCGCGAATGCAGAGATCGGAATCGACTCGACTCGTGAAGTCGACACCGAAGTTCCCGCGTGCGGAGAGCCAGCTCAGCGGCCGCCATTGCGGCGACATGCTGCCGATGAACCTGTTAACCTCCTGCGTCACGGTTTCCTGAAATACATCACCCGGAGTGAATACCCGGTATCCGTTTAGCGGAAATCCAAGACTGGAGTTACCGTTTTCGCGGAATCCCGGGCCGCCGTACGCGCTCGACAGGAGCCCGGTTGTATTGTTATCCGTCTGCGGCAGACGCTGGGTGCTCGCAACAAAGCCCGTTGAGATAGCGATGTCTGCCTTTTCGCTTAGCGTCAGGTTCAGGTTTGCGCGTGTGTTTACACGCTGAAGCGCATTCGGACGGAGCTGTTCTTCCGGGATGCTGCCCACGGTGGACTTGAGCCGGGTGATATCGAACTGCGGCACGCGGTAGACGTTGGTCTCTGACTCCCACTCGCCACTTACGAAGTAACGCAACGCCTCTGTTCCACCACTGAGCTGGACTCCGTACTGATCGCGCCAGCCGGTAGCGAGCGGAGTCGTTTCCGGATCCGCAAACAGATTGAATGATCGCAGGCTGTCCACCACGCAGGTTCCCGCGGAAACCTGCGAAAGGAAGCAGTTTCGCTGAGCAGTTGCCCCTGGCGTCTTTCCGACGAGAGTGTATGCGGTGGGATACTTGTTCTTGTCAGTGAGCGTACCACGCTCGACGTACGCATTCCACTTCGGCTTTCCGGCCTTGCCGCGCTTGGTCGTGATCACGATCACTCCGTT
>JBDTNA010000439.1:0-2907 GCA_039933985.1 Gemmatimonadales bacterium
GCAACGCATTTGAGCAACACGCGACCGGAAATGGTTCGCAGGTACGGAAAACATCTCTGGCTCGACCCAGGCGATACCGCTGTCCGTGCGCATTCGATTCGTGTTCTTGCCGAGGTCGTCAAACGCTATGACGTCGATGGCATACACCTCGACGATTACTTCTATCCCTACAAGGAGAAGGATGCGAAGGGTGTCACGATAGAGTTTCCCGACAGCATGACGTGGAACGCATATGTCGCGTCGGGAGGAACTCTCGTCCGCGATGACTGGCGTCGCCGGAACGTGGACGTGTTCGTTCAGGATCTCTACAAGTCAATCAAGGCAACGAAGCCATGGGTGAAATTCGGAATAAGCCCGTTTGGCATCTGGCGTCCGGGTAATCCTCCTTCGATAAAGGGATTCGATGCATACGCCGAGCTGTATGCGGATTCGAAGAAATGGTTGAATGAAGGGTGGCTCGACTATTTCACGCCGCAGCTCTACTGGCCGATCGCGCGCCAGGATGTCAGCTATCCCGTTCTGTTGAAGTGGTGGGTTTCCGAGAACACGAAGGGGCGCAACATCTGGCCGGGGAATTTCACGAGCAGGGTTGGTGGATCGGGAGACAACAACTGGAAGGCGCAGGAGATCATCGATCAGATCACCGCGACCAGGCTCGAGGAAGGCGCGGGTGGGAACGTCCACTTCAGCGCAAAGGTGTTCATGCAGAACAGGGACAGTCTCGACGATCGTTTGCTCGCTGGACCATATGCGGGGCCAGCGCTTGTGCCAGCGTCGCCGTGGCTCGACAGCATTCCACCTCGTGTTCCTGATGCATTTCTGAAGAAGGATCCGGCAACGCGTGCTCTCAACGTCGACTTCAATCCTCGCGGAACCGAGAAAGTCTGGCTCTGGGTGCTGCGTTATCGATACGGACCGGACTGGAGCACGATCATTCTTCCGGGGTGGCAGCAATCGCACATGTTCGAGGGCGGCGCGAAATCCGCTGTCCCGGATGAAGTCACCCTGTCGGCCGTCGATCGAACGGGGAATGAAAGTGCTGCCACGATCGCGAACTTTGCCACGCCCGCTCCGGAAAAACCGGCAGCAGTGAAACGGGCGCCGGCGAAACGGCCGGCGCCGAAGAAGAAGAGGTGACTAGACGGGCTTGTCGACTTTGTCCAGCGACGCTGAGTTGATGCAGTAGCGAAGACCGGTCGGCGCAGGTCCGTCGTCGAAAACGTGACCGAGGTGGGCGTCGCAGTGGCTGCAAAGGACCTCAGTGCGTTTCATGAAGAAACTTTTGTCCGTTTCTGTATCGACGCTCTCCGGAGTTGCCGGCCTGGTGAAGCTTGGCCACCCGGTTCCTGACTCGAACTTGTCGTCAGCATCGAAGAGGGGATTTCCGCAGCAGACGCACCGGAAGATGCCCCGGCCTTTCGATGCATTGTACTTGCCGGTGAATGCGGGCTCAGTTCCCTTCTTGCGTGCAACCCGGAACTGCTCTGGAGTGAGCTGTTTCTGCCACTCCTCGTCGGTTTTTCTGATTTTGTCGGTCATCGGATTTTGAATGGTTGGGCTACACTCATTATACGTCGTGCTCCTGAAAACAGTTTGAAACCTGAAATCCGACACGGAGTTCACGGAGTTCTCACGGAGTTCTCACGGAGTTCTCACGGAGAAACGATGGGATGAATCGCAGGGTGCCTCAACATGGGTCCGAGACACCATATTCTGGGGACACAACGACAACAAACCCACGACAGCCAGTGAAGAACAGACTCGTCGGCAGCCTTTTCCGTGGCCCTGCTTTTGGGATTGCCATATTCGCAGCATGTGGTCCGGTGAAGCCGACGCTCGTGTACGTTCCGCCGACCGTCGCGATTGACTCGGGGCATTCGCCGGCGCGGCTCGCCGCGTCACGGAGCAGGACCTTCTGGGAAGCAATGGCGAGTCTCGACACGGGGTTTGTTTCCCGCCACCAGTCGAGTGATGCAGAGCATGCGTTTGCGCACGCACTTGGTCTCGTGATGTCGGGCGATGTCAACGAAGCAGCGCTCGCACTCGATAGCGTGCGAACAGCCTTTCCAAATGACACACTCGTTCGGCGAGCATCGCGTCTTCTCATGACTGCAATGCTTCAGTACCAGGACAAGTGGAAGATTCTTGCAGAGCTCAATCCTGTCGTTTCGCGAGGTAAGGGCGGAAACGATGACGTCGACAAGGCCGAAGTAGAATCATGGGCATCGGCGTTCAAGACGGTGGAGGCGCGCGAGATGACATTCCCTCAGGCGCCTGTCGTGTTGCCACTCGTCACATCGGCATCGGGAACACCGATGATTGCCGTGAAGATAAACGGCAAGGAGTATCTGCTCTGGCTCGACACCGGGTCGAGCATGTCGATCATCGCATCGGATGTCGCGCAGGACGCTGGAGTGGTTCCTCTGGTAAAGGACACACTGGAAGTCGCGACAGCCACTGGCAGAGTGCCAGCAAGGCCAGCAGCGATTACCCGCCTGCAGCTCGGCGGCATCGACATCCGAAACTCGACTGCGATGATCGTCGCGAGCGAGCTCATGCAGGTGCGTCCCGGCCAGGGAACTGATCCAAACCTCGTCGCGAAGATTGACGGTGTGATCGGCTTCGACATCATCAGTCGCCTCGATGTCAGAATCGATTATCAGAATCATCAGGTGATTCTTCAGCGACCGCGGCGCGATGCGAAGCTTCCACGCGGCGGCCGAAATCTGTTCTGGGTCGGCACGCCGATCGTGCGAACGGTGAGCTCGAAAGGAATTCCACTTCATTTCAATCTCGACACAGGTGCTCAGGAGACCTATTCCACCGATGCGCTTCTCGAGAAGACAAAGGCGAAGACTTTCATCGGCGAGCGGAGACTTATCGGGGGGTTTGCGGGAATCACGGTCG
>JBDTNA010000440.1:0-2907 GCA_039933985.1 Gemmatimonadales bacterium
ATTGTTGTTTCGGTGTATTCGGTGCCAGTCGGTGTATTCGGTGTGTCAAAGCTGTTAAGCAGTTCATCAGTTCATCGGTGTACTCATCATCATCATCGGTGTAATCACCATCAACGGATCCGCGTCCAAACAAGAATCGCCCCGCATGTACGCCCTCCCCGGTCCGCATACTGCGGCGGTACCCCCGACCACGACGAATAGATTTCGATTCCATCAATGTCGGATGGGCGCGTGACATCATCGAGCTCGGCGCCCTGCGCCTGAACCCCGTCGATCCACACTGACGGCTTGCAACCTCGAACGCGGACGGAGTTTCCAATGCGACCGGGTCGCACCGACATTCCCGGATAGCTGTAGAACATGTCGCTGGTGAACGCCGGTCGCTGCCTCAGGATTTCTGCGCGATCGATGAACCGGCCAGTGCCGCGCTTTCGGCGACGCTCCTCGAATTCCCTCATCGCCGGCGTTGATTGAGCTTCCACTTCGACCGATGCCAGCTCGACCGGTGCGGGCTGAAGCACGACCCTGACCAATTTCCTTCCGGAAAGAGTGTCAGCCCTGAGCTGAATCGAGAACGGACGAAATCCGAGTCGTCGCACTTTCATGTCGAGAGCCCCGCCGGGTACCGCATCGAAGACAAAGCTTCCGTCAGCTGCTGATCTCGCCAGCGAGATCGTAGCGACCGAACCGTCTCTTCGAAGTGTTAACTCCGCGCCGACAACCGGGCTCCCTCTGTCGTCCGTGACTACTCCGCTGACCGCCTGGAGCGGTCCCGCGGTCTGCGCACTGAGCTCGCCTGCCAAGCTGACCATTGCCGCGGCAAGAACCGTCAGTCTGTGATCAGAGATCGTTCTCCCCGTCTTCGTCACTCGGAATCTCGCAGAAATCCCGGAGAAATTCACGTTTTTTTGTTGGGTGTCGCGTTCTCGCTTGTGGGCTTACTATTTGCTGACAAAAAACCTACCGTCGCCTGACCACCAGGTTCGACCGATGGGGGGCGCGGCGCACGTCAAGCAATTGGCTTCGTGCGACAGCTTTCACAGGGGGTGTAGCATGCAAGTAAGTCGTCGATCCAATCGACTGGCTGCTGCGGCGCTGCTTTTCGGCGTAGTTCCAGCGGCAGCATTCGGGCAACAGCCCATCACTGTCAGCGGACAAGTCACCTCGGGGGTGAATAGTTCGCCAGTGCCTCAAGCTCAGGTGAGCATTGCTGAACTCAAGGTCGGGGGGCCGACCGGGGCTGACGGGCGGTACAGCTTTACTGTGCCTTCAGCGAGTGTTCAGGGCCAGAGCGTGAATGTGACCGTACGCAGAATCGGCTACACTTCGAACTCCATCGCGGTGAAGCTCACTGGCAACGCCGTCGTCGCAGATTTCCAGATCGTGCCCATCGCCGCGGAGCTGACGGCGACAGTCATCACCGGACTTGGCATCCAGAGAGAAAAGAGCCGGGTCGGGACAGCACAGCAGCAGGTAACGAGTGACGAGCTCAATCAAACCAAGTCGCTCAACCTCATAGAGCAGCTCAGCGGAAAGGTGTCCGGAGTGACGATCACAGGCTCGGGGACCCAGGGCGGATCGACCAACATCATTATTCGCGGCGCCAACTCGATCACCGGTGACAACCAGCCGATGTTCGTGGTTGATGGCGTGCCCATTTCGAATCGCGGCCGCGGAGGCGATCCGAACGGCGGGTACGACTATGGAAGCGCGATTTCCGACCTGAACCCCGACGACATCGCCTCGATGTCGATTCTCAAGGGGCCGAATGCTGCAGCCCTCTACGGGTCTCGCGCAGCCAACGGCGTCATTGTAATTACGACCAAGAAGGGACCGTCGGTTGGGGGACGCATCAGAACGGAGATCAGCTCGACACTTTCCTGGGACAAGCCTTCAATCCTTCCCTCGTATCAGAATCTTTACGGGCAGGGAGCACAGGGTGAGTTCCAGTTCGTAGACGGAAAGGGTGGCGGTGTCAACGATTTCGCCGATCAGAGCTACGGTCCGAAGCTCGACGGGCGACTCATTGATCAGTTCACCGGGCCCCAGCAACCGTGGGTCGCCCATCCCGGCAACGTGGAAAGCTTCTTCAATACCGGGCGCACGCTTTCGAACACCATCGCGTTCAGCGGTGGCAGCGACAAGGTGACAGCGCGCATTTCGCTCGGCCGTGATCAGGTTACAGGCTACATCCCGAACAACACGTTTTCAAAGACTTCGGGATTGCTCAACGGGTCCGTGAAGGTGAGCAGTAAGCTCACCACGGATGCGACGCTCTCGTATACGCACAACACTGCACTCAACCGGCCGGGTGTTGGATACAACAACGGGATACTCGAGCAGTTCGTCTGGTTCGGCAGGCAGGTGGATATGCAAGCCCTCCGCGAATATTCGAAGGGCGGCGCTACGAACGGCGGTCCATCAAATCGGGAGTTCAACTGGAACTACAACTTCCACAACAACCCGTTCTGGATGATGTACGAGAATCCGCTCCAGGACACGAGAGATCGCATCCTTGGCAGCGTGTCGGCGACTTACCAACTGGTCCCGGGAATCAGCGCGACTGCCCGCACCGGTGCCGACATTTTCCGCTTCAACGTCGACCAGCGCTTTGCTCCCCAGAATATTCAGGGCAACGCAATCGACCCGAATTTCTTCGGTGGTTTCACGTTCCTCAATGACTACAGCAGGCAGGTCACGAGCGACGTATCGATTACTGGTTCTCGAGACCTGTCGAGCAACTTCAGCTCATCTTCTGCTACCGCAACGCATATCTCTACCCGGAACGCGTTTTCCTTCCCAAAGTCAACGACCTCATTGGCGACGACGGCAAGATCAACGACCCAGAAATCGTCGGACGCCTCCGCAAACAAGCCACGGGCTTTGTCGAATTTGTGGAACGGCTCA
>JBDTNA010000441.1:0-2903 GCA_039933985.1 Gemmatimonadales bacterium
TGAGATCCACGGGTCGACACAGATGACCGTTCACGACGCAGCCGGTGCGGCGGTGATGCAGCGACTCGGAGTTGACCGTGTTGTGCTCGCGAGAGAGAACACGCTCGAGGACATTCGAGCGATCAAGAGCGCGGTGCCGGATCTGGGGCTCGAGACTTTCATTCACGGCGCGCTTTGCATCGCCTATTCCGGCGCGTGCTACATGTCGGGCATGATCTCGGAACGCAGCGCGAATCGCGGGTCGTGCGCGCAGTCGTGCCGAAAGGACTACGTCCTGAAGGACGTCGACTCGGGCGAAACTCTGGACTCCGGATATCTGATTTCGGCGAAAGATCTCGGGGCATACGCGAGTCTGCCGGAGATCGCGGAGGCAGGAGTTGGATGCCTCAAGATCGAGGGAAGAAAAAAGAAGCCTGAATACGTTGCTGTTGTTACCCGTAACTACAGGGAGACGCTCGACAAAGTGGCGGAAGGCGTAGATGCGGCTCTTCCGCCGAACGCAGAGCAGGACCTGGTTCAGATATTCAGCCGCGGATTCACGCCCGGCATGTACAAGGGTCGCGCTGGTCGCGACTACATCACTCGGTCGCATCCCGACAATCGCGGCGTCGAGCTGGGCACGGTCGTTTCGTCCGAACGCGGTGAAATCATCGTCGATGTTTCGTCGCCGCTGGTTTCGGGTGACGGTGTTGGATTCGAGCCGCCTGAAGGGTCATCCGCGAAAACGATCGGGTTCACGATCGACGATGTACGAACAATCGTCGATGCGGCGACGAGTCGTCAGGCGATTCGGACCAACGTTCACGTTCCGGCCGGATGGATAGTCGTTCGGAGCTTCGACACCAGACTGATGGCTTCTGCACGCGAGAGCTTCAAGGGCGTCGAGCTTCCGACAGATGGCTCACGGCGACTGCTCGAGGTCCGCGCATTCGGGTCAGCCGGCGCGCCGCTGAAGATCGTTTTCACAGTGGGTGATGACGCAGTTACTGCTCGAAGCGACATGGCTCTCGTTCCGGCGCAGAAGCGAGCGCTCGATCTGCGGCAACTTCGCGAGCAGCTTGGGCGGCTTGGTGAGACGACCTTCGCGCTGGGCAACATCGACGTCGCCGGTCTTGCAGAAGGACTATTCCTGCCGGTCAGCGAGCTGAATCACATGCGCCAGACTGCTGTTGAAGAGCTGGAGCAGCGAGATCAGTGGCGAAATGAAGGCGCTCGCGATGACCGCTCGAGGATCATCGATGTTGCCGTATCGAACATTGCCTCGACGGAGATGTCTCCTGCAGGTATCGACACACAGGAGCCGGACTTAATTCTGACCGCGGAGACATTCGACATCGGTGACGCTCTCGCCGCGGCGGTAGCCGGTGCGACCGAGATTTCGTTCGACCCATTTCTCCGACATCCTGCCCCACCTGCCTCGCGAGTTCGCAATCTCGCCGAGCGCCTGCAGGCCGACGGCGTGTCGTTCCGCCTGAGATTGCCAAGCATCGTTCGGCCGACTGAACGTCGTCACCTTGCAAAGTGGCTGGACCTGAGACTTCCAATGTGTTCGGGTCACCTCGGCCTCGTCGCGGAGCTGTCAGCCGCAGGGCACGATATGGTCGCTGACTACGCAGTCAATTGCTTCAATCAGCATACGGCAGCAGAAATATTCGGTCTGGGCGCAAATCGAATCGTCTTGTCTGTCGAGCTGACGACGGATGAAATGCTTGCTGTGTCGCAACCGTGGAATGGACGAGGCTTCGAAGCTGTCGTCTTCGGCAGGCCGGAAGGGATGACGATCGAGCATTGCGTTTTGTCTGCCGCGTTCGACCGCGAGCCGACGACCTGCCGGGACCTGTGCGTTCGCGATCACACCAATGTCGAGCTCACCGATCCAGCAGGGTATTCGTTCGCGGTCGCGACCGACAGCGCATGCCGCAATCGTCTTCTTCACTCACGCCCGATAGAAGCATCTGAATTCATTCCGCGACTCTGGCGTGGAGGCATGCGCAGCTATCGGATGCTGTTCAATGTGCGCGGCGATCGAGTAGCGGAGCTGACTGCGACATATCGATCGCTCCTGGATTCGCTCCGCGCGGGTGAGTCGGCGCCTGCGGCCTCTCCACGCGCAATAGTCGGATCGCAGTTTACACGAGGACATTTTGCACGTGCTGTCTAAACGGTGAGAGTTCTCGTTACTGGAGGAGCAGGATTCATCGGCAGTCACGTTTGCGAGCGTCTCGTCGGGCGCGGCGACAGCGTTGTGATCGTCGACTCATTCGATCCGTTCTACGATCCCGCGATCAAGCGTCGCAATATCGAAGGCGTCATGAAATCCGGTCGAGCGGAGCTGATCGAAGCTGACATCACAGATGCGGAGCGTCTGGATAACGCGCTCGCCAGCATCGAAGTCGACGCGATCATTCATCTCGCGGCGCGTGCGGGAGTTAGGCCGTCTCTCGAACGTCCGCTCGACTACGTGAGAACCAACGTCGAGGGAACGGGCGCGCTGCTCGAGCTCGCCCGCCGGAAGCGCATCCGCGCCTTCGTCATGGGCTCGAGCTCGAGTGTCTATGGAGACTCGACGCCGGTTCCCTTCAGTGAAGGAGAGATGGCAACGCAGCCGATCTCTCCGTACGCAGCGACGAAGCGAGCCGCTGAGCTGCTCTGCCATACTTATTCGCATCTCTACGGACAGTCGGTGGCCTGCCTCCGCTTCTTTACAGTCTATGGCCCGCGTCAGCGACCCGATCTCGCAATCCACAAGTTCGCGCGGCTCATGACTGACGGCGCCGAGATTCCTGTCTACGGCGATGGGACAGCCGAGCGCGATTACACGTACATCGACGACATCGTGCGCGGGGTCGAGGCAGCTTTGGACTGGACGGCTAACGCCCAGCCTGGCGCGTTCGAGATCATCA
>JBDTNA010000442.1:0-2901 GCA_039933985.1 Gemmatimonadales bacterium
ACGACCAGAAAGAGGACAATACGCCACGGAGCGCGTAGTCGGCGCTCCGGGGTCAACAACACACTTGTAGCGTTCAACCTGGGCCTCAGCCCGAACGCTCGACACTCAGCGCGACCGCATCGCCGCCGCCAAGGCAAAGCGTCGCGAGCCCCTTCCGCGCGCCACGATCCTTCATTGCATAGAGCAGCGTCGTCAAGACACGCGCGCCGCTTGCACCGATCGGGTGTCCAAGCGCGATCGCGCCTCCGTTCACGTTCACGCGATTCCAATCCCAGCCGAGCCCTGCTCCATCAGCGAGCGACTGCGACGCGAACGCTTCGTTCGCCTCGATCAGGTCATAGTCGCCGATCTTGTCACCGGTCTTCTCCATGAGATTGTTCACCGCGAGAATCGGAGCGAAAAACAATTCCTTCGGCTCGGTCGCGCCAGTTGCGTAACCTGTAATTCGCGCGAGGATCTCGAGGCCGTGCTTCTCAGCATACTCTTCCGAAACGACAACCAGAGCGGATGCACCATCATTGAGCGACGACGCGTTGCCTGCGGTTACCGACAGATCCGCGTTGTCTCCCTTCCCCGGAAAAGCGGGCTTCAGCCTGGAAAGGGTTTCGCTGGTTGTGTCCTTTCGCGGACTCTCGTCGGCATCCACGACCGTCGTTCCCTTGCGGCTTGCGATCTCTACCGGAACGATCTCGTCCTTGAACTTTCCACTCTCCATCGCCGCGATTGCTTTCGCATGCGACTGCGCGGAGAAATCGTCCTGTTCCTTCCGGACTACGCCGCCCTTCTTCGCGGTATGCTCCGCGTGTCCGCCCATGTGGACGTTACACGACGCGCACCAAAGACCGTCCTTGATCATGCCGTCAACCATTGTCTGGTCGCCGAGCTTCACGCCGTTCCGCATACCATAGACATAGTGGGGGGCGTTGGACATCGATTCCTGGCCGCCTGCAACCACGACCTGCTTATCGCCGGCTTTGATCGACTGCGCTGCGAGCATCACGGCCTTCAGTCCTGATCCGCAAACCTTGTTGATCGTGAGCGCCGAGACCGTCGCAGGAACTCCGGCTTTAAGGGCAGCCTGACGAGCCGGCGCCTGGCCGGATCCGCCTTGAAGAACCTGTCCCATGATGACTTCTTCGACGTCCTCGGGAGCGACCTTCGAGCGTTTCAACGCTTCGCGAATGGCGATGGCTCCGAGCTCGGGGGCCGAGAGCGAAGAAAGCCCGCCAAGGAACCGCCCGATGGGGGTTCGCGCGGCGCCAACTATGACTGGAATTCTTGATTTATCTGACATGGACTCTAGGGTGGTGTGCCAAGACTGAAAGGTAATCGAGTAGTCGATGGCAGTCCGTTGGCGGGGGCCGGATTACTTCAGATCTACGCGGACCCGGCGTCGTCTGAGGTTGCCTTCCGCATCATACCGTGGATCGCGGTGATTCTCGATCCACACGGCCAGCCCCAGCATGAAGGCCATCACAACGAGAGTGGATACCCAGAGGAATCCCACCGACCCGGGCGGGTTCCGATTGAACGAGTCAAAGACATATGCAACGAAAAGGAAGAGGATGACCGCCCAGAACCCCCACTTACCAATTTCGTCTCGCTCCCAGGTCGATTTCAGGTACATCCAGACTCCGACGGCAAACATCGTCAGCTCGACTGCCATCGTTGCCGGGATGTTTTCCCACAGGCCAAGCCCGAATTTGGGACCGTAAGGCCAGAGCGGCATGTCAGGCCGGTGCGTTATCCAATCCAGAACCCAATGGCTCACTACGAGCGAGCCAAGCACCAGGCCGATCCGCTTTCCCCCAGGTTCATTGCGAAAAAACGCGGCGAACAGGGCTCCCCAGACTATCAGCATGAGGAGGCTGTGGGACCACGGATAGCTGACGAAATCGAGCGGAGTATACGCCGTATTGCCGGGAACGATTCTTACTTGTTCCGCGCCAATCGCGATCAAAATCGGCCACAAGATGTCTGCAAACATTGCGGCGAGCCACAACGAGGGCAGCGACGCCCCCGGAGCGAATTTTTTCCCCGCCATTCCAACCGCAAAATGGCCGATGAACATCGCGCTAAGGCGCTAGTGCCCGGGCCGCGATCTGGTCCGCGACCATCGCGATGAAATCCGCAACCGGCATCACGTCCTGCTTTTTGCCCGCACCGCGAACTCGCACCGCAACCGAGTCCGTCTCGGCTTCGCGCCTTCCAACGACAGCCATATATGGAATCTTGAGGGTTTCTGCCTCGCGAATCCTGTAGTTGAGAGTCTCGGAACGATCGTCGAGATGCGCGCGAACCCCGCGAGCCTTGAGCCTCTCGACAACACTCCCCGCTGATTCAGCAAAATCATCGGCGATCGGGATCACACGCACTTGCTCGGGCGCGAGCCAGATCGGAAACGCGCCGGCGTAGTGTTCGATCAGTCCGCCAACGAAGCGTTCCATCGATCCGACGAGGACGCGGTGCAGCATGATCGGACGATGCGGCGTGTTGTCCGCTCCAGTGTACTCCAGATCGAATCTCTCGGGCAGGTTGAAATCGAGCTGAACCGTCGGCCCCTGCCATTTTCTTCCGATTGCATCGATGAGCTTGAAGTCGAGCTTCGGACCATAGAAAGCTCCGCCGCCCTCATCGTACGTGAATTCCTGTCCGCGGTTTCTCATCACGTCCGCTAGCGTTTCTTCGGCTGCCCGCCACGTCTCGACCGAGCCGAGCGCTTTTTCCGGCATGGTGGAGAGCTCGATGGTGTACGGATATCCAAACGCGCTCAGCATCTCATGCACGAGGTCGAGCAGGCGTTCTATCTCAGTCGGCACCTGCTCTGGAGTACAGAACACGTGCGCATCGTCCTGCGTGAATCCGCGAACGCGCAGCATTCCATGCAACACACCACTTCGT
>JBDTNA010000443.1:0-2894 GCA_039933985.1 Gemmatimonadales bacterium
CCTTCCTGCGAGCGGTCGCCCTGAACGTTCATGAACTCCGGTCCATACTTGAGCTTGCCCAACACCTTGTCGGGCGGCGCAACGAATGATGTTCCGGCGTAGTTTGCTTCGTACCCGCTCGCGCGATCGAGCTCGGTCGGATGTCCGATCGACTCGTGAATCGTGAGCCAGAGATGCGACGGATGCAGCACGAGATCGTAGCGGCCGACGTCCACGGGTTTCGCGGAAAGTTTCTGCGACGCTTCCTCGCCCCACTTCGCCGCGTTGCCAACGAGATCCTCGGCGAGAATGTATTCCCAGCCGCGTCCCATCGGCGGTGAGACCGATCCGCGATTCTGGAAGTCAGACTGATCGGGCGCGATCGCAGTGATCTGCATCGGCGCCCAGCTCTGAATGATCGTCTGCGTGATGATCGATCCGTTGGTGTCGGCGTAGTTGCGCTCGTTCTTCCTGAAGAACAGGCCACTGAAGACGAACTTGACGTTCTTCGCTTTCAATGCCGCGGCATTCGCCTTGATGAGCAGGTCCGCTTTCTGCTCGATCGGAATCGTCCACGGGTCAATCTGGTAGGCGTTCTTCCACGACACGTCCTTGAAGGCCGGTGCCGGCGCGAGCTCTACGGAATTCATCTTCGCGATCGCAGTTGCCTTGGCGACAGCGACGGCGCGTTTTGCCGCGCTTGCGATTCCATCCTTCGTCATCGTGCGCGTGGCGGCGAAGCCCCACGTCCCGTTGACCATTGCGCGAATGCCGGCACCCATGGAGTCCGTGTCAGTCACTCCGGTAATCTGCTGCTCACGGGTAGAAACGAAGTTCTGGAGATAACGACCGATGCGAACATCGGCGTAGCTGGCACCGGCAAGCTTGGCGGAGTTGAGCGCGTCCATCATCAGATCGCGTGTCGCCGCGTCCATGACGGGAGCTTCGGGCTCCCTTGGAAGCGGCGCCAGGCCGTGGGCCTTTCTGAACGCTGCTTCAGCCGCGATAGCGCCGGCGACGAGCGTTCCTTGTTTCAGGAATTCCCTTCGGTTTGTCATGACGGGTCGGAGAGTTGGGGGTCGTACTGAGTACTCTGAAGATGCAGTGGTAGCGGCGGGGATGGGAGTATGAAAGCTGTAAGAAAGTTGTGTCTCCCTCTCACCAGCGTGCCAGTTTTTTGGCACGTTGGTGAATGACATGAGGTTACGATCAAGGGGTCAGAGCGCTTGAAAGTTTCAAAGGGTCACTGACCCCTTGAAACTGCTCAGTTGATTGGTGTGACCCGGCCGGCCGGCGGCGGTTCAACGCGACCGCCTAGTCTCTCGGTGACGTGCTTCATCACGAGATCGACTGCCCGCGGCGCGGACGCCCGCGCATCGCACGCAGATTTCGCTTCAGGAACCGTGTACCCATCTCCGCCTTCGCAGGCAGGGTACGCGTTGAACGACAGCCGTATCGTGTCGTTCGGACCAATCACGGTCCCGTCCGTCTTCGTGATGTTGCCAACGATCCGGGAGCCCGATGGCTTTGACCGATCCCAGCTGTACTTGAGCCCTGAGACCTGGAGATACGCGCCTTTTCCAACCGCGGCTTCAGAAACTCCGCGCTCGAGAATCGTGCGAAGTCGCGCGCCTTTAATCGGAAACGTCATGATCTTCGTTTCATCCGGAAAGAGGAAGATCGACTCCAACTGATAGTTCGTGATCGGCCCCGGCGGAATGACATCGTCGATCCGCATCGTGCCAGCGTTCATGATCGCCGCATCGGCGCCCGTTCCGAACCTGACCGCGTCCGTAACAACATCCCCCAACGGCGATTCCCGCGCGCGATTCGCCACATCCCGACCGTCGAGGGCGAACGTCGTGGTCGCGATTACCCGCTCGGCGCCCATTCGCTTCGCGACGCTGTCGTTCCACGACTTCACGACAGCCTGAGTTGCCGGATCGAATGGAAGAGACTTGTCGATCAGAATCAGTCGATCACCTTGCACCCATCCGTTCGGAGTGTGTGTGAGGCTGAGGAGCTGCGCCGATCTCGAGTTCGCATCCGCTTTCAGCAGACGCTTCTGGCCAACGAGAATGCGATGATTCTCGTGTTCGTGTCCGCCGAGAATGAAATCGAGATCCGGCTCGCGAGCGAGGAGAATGCTGTCGGCCAGGAGCGTCTGATGCGTCAGGCCGTAAACGATCTGAGCGCCAGCGACCTTGAGATTGCGGATCGCGTCGTGCGCCGCGCTATCGGGATTCGAGCACTTCACGTAACGGCGATAGTCGCCGACGAGTGTAACACCGAACACACCGACCTTCACACCGTTGATCGTGGTGGTATTCCACTTCGACACGCCGGCGAACGGATTCCCGTCGGCAAGCATGCAGTTCGCGGACGTCCACTTCGCGCGCGATCCGGCGATTCGCGCGACGAGCGTGTCTTTGTCGAGCTCGAACTCATGGTTTCCAAACGTGACGAGATCGACTTTCGCCGCGTTGAGCTGTTCGCGCATCTGTTCGCCACGGTACCACTTGCTCAGCAGGCTCGGCGACATGAAATCACCGGCAAGAACGAATATCACCGGGCCGCCTGTGCGCGAAAGTGAATCGCGAAGAGCGGCGACACGCGCAAGCCCGGCCGTTCCGTCGCGAAGCGTATCTCCGAAATAGACGTCGTTGATCAGCAGGAACCGCAGCGGCGTCTGAGTCGGATTGTCCTCTGCCGAGGTCGTAGCGGTAGTCGGCGGCGGTGCGACCGGAGCGTTAGCTGGCGCGCATGCTGCGATCGCGATCGCCGAGACGAGTAATAGCGTACGACGAGTCATCTTGCCCTTTGCGTTGTGGGGGTTCGGCGGTGCTACCAGTTGCCCTGTTTTTTCATGTCGAGCCGAAGGGGGTGCTTGCTCTGACCTTCGGCGACGATGTACG
>JBDTNA010000444.1:0-2870 GCA_039933985.1 Gemmatimonadales bacterium
TAGAACGCGAAATGGCGCGCCTCTTCCTTGGCGACGTTCGCAAGCACCGCACCGATCGTCGGCTCAAATTCCGACGCAAGCTTGCCCGTGTTTGCGTGCGAGATCTGTGTGGCTCGTTCCTGCAGCGACGTATAGACGAATACGCGGTATGGATCGCGATCCCAGTCCGGAGCGAATCCTGCCCGCAGATAGTCGAACTGCATCTTCTCTACTACCAGACGGTCGAAGACCTGAGCATCGCGGGTATAGTCGTGCAGGATCAAACCGTGACGGTCTTCCTCAGCCGTCCACAGATTGGTCCAGTGGCGCCAGTGACTCTCGTTGCCGAGATAGACAGCGAGAAGGCGATGGAAATGCGGGAGACCTTCCTCGGTAAGAAGGTTCAACGCCAGGGCGACCCGTGCTGGAGGGCTTATACCTTCAGCACGCTTCCGGAGCTCGCGAATGTGGTGATCCGGGTCCGTATCGGGTGCCGCGTCGAGTATCTCGCTTGGGAACCACAACACACGCTTGGCCTCGTGCTGGACCATGAGATCGGCCACAACGTCTTCGAGGTCGGCCAGCACTTCCATCCGGGAAAGCATTTCAGCGTCAGCTGTGTTTACGGTCACGAAAGTCCAGTTTGAGTGGAACTACTCTGCGCCGCCACCGGGTTCGGTCCGGCCGCAGAAATAACATATCGCACGCGGAACGAAATGCATCAACCGCGCCGAAGCTTTTACATCGGGAACACACGGCGCAACAGGCCTCAGGCGCTGCCTGGATCATACGTATCACCGAGCCTGGCCGACAGAGATTTCAGGTACTTATCGATCGTTGCGGTGTGACCCATTATGTACTTCGAGACGAAGCGAAACAGCGGATTGTAAACCTCGCCATTCTCCCTAATTGTAATACGCGTTCCGGCCCCGTCGGGCTCGAGGCGGTAGTCCCAGCTTCCACCAAAGGGCAATCCCTTATCGGCTATCTGCGCGATGAGATGGGTGGGAGCTTCCCACACGACAGCCTCATACGTCATCCGATCGCTGCCCGATACCTCGCGCCAGGTGGGCGCACCGCCCGATTCCACCTTTTCGACCGATGTCACGTCCTTTCGCCATTCGGGATATCTCGCGTAGTCGCTGATCAACGACCACACCGTCTCCGGCGGCGCGGACAAGTGAGTGGTGCGAGACGCGACGTGATCCTGCGGAAGCGTCATCCCGATCGCATAGACCGCGGCGGCCATCGCCACCAGAATCCCGAGAACGATCAGAATTATCCGCATCGGGTTGGTCAGCGTGAAGGTTGGCTCAGACTATCGGCGCGCATTCCGCTGCCAGCTCGGTCACTTCGTTCAGCGTTCTCTCGATCTGACGCCGGTGACGCTCCTCATGCTGCGCAACGAACAATGCCCACTCGTAAAGATTTATCTCGCCGAGCACCGGGTGCGGCCGTCTGATCGATGCCAAATCCAGATCCGCGCCGGCAATCAGCGCCTCGCGGAGCTTTACGCGGGACTGCTCGAGTGCCGCAAGTGATTCTTCAAGAGGACGCTCGTCCGTTGGCGTGATCGTCGTCGGAGCAGTGCGCTTGGTCTCATTCTCGATGATACGATACTCGTCGAGATTCGACATCACCGATTCATCGGAGACTTCGGGACCAACCCCTTCCTCACGCGCTTTCTTTATCGCCTTCGATGTCAGTCGCCCGATACCATCCTCAACCATCACGAGGTGCGCGACTACTTCAGCAGCCGACCAATCACCGTTGCGTGGACGAATTGACGCAAAGGTACTGATCTGTCCCGTGGTCGCAAACAGCGCGGCGCGAGTCTCATCCATATATGCAAAGAGCTCAGACAGCTTTTTCTTCATTTCCGGCATCCAGACCCTCGATGATCGACAGAATCTCCGACACTAGCGTGGCACCGCGGTCGCGCGCGTACCACGTCCTTACATGACGATACCGGTCGGGCCGGGGGAGCGCGAGGCCCTCCGTAAGGACCCACTTCTGTAGAGGCCCGGGGCGCGGCCCCCACCATCCCTTCTCCGAGAAATCATCATCGTAGACGATGACGACCGGAATTGACCGTGACTTTCCCGTGAGGTGCATATCCATGAGATCGCGGTTGGCGTCGCGCCCGATGATGCGCATCTCGATGTGCGCGCTTGCCTCCTCCAGCCGCGCGACATACGGGAGAATGTTCACCGAATCGCCGCACCAGTCTTCATTGATTACCAGAAGGTGCCAATTCTTATGAAGTTGAGCAGCGCGCTGCGCGGCCTCACTGGTAACCTGCGCCCTCTTGTAAACGGCATGCCATAGCTCGGAGTTTTCCTTCGGGCGTGCCAGCAGGTCGGCGAACGTCAATCCAGCCTTGAATCGGTCGATCAGCGTTCGCGGCGCATCATCCACGGAGCATGTCCACGTGCCAGATGTCATCCTCGGTGTACGGATCGCTTACTCTGACGAATCCGAACGACTCATAGAATTGCTCGAGGTATATCTGTGCAGCAATGCGAATGCCGGGGCCCCAGCCCGCCTCGTCGACTCGTTGAATCGCCTCACGCATCAGAGTTTTTCCAGCTCCCGTTCCTCGCACATCGGGATGCGTCGCAACCCGCCCAATCGACGCCTCGTCATACTTGACCTTTGGCGGAAACAGTCGCGCATACGCGACGAGGCGCTTAAGCCCGTCTTCCGAAGTCCACCCGAAAAGATGATGTCCCCGCTGATCCGAAGAGTCGGCATCGAGGTAGACACAGTTCTGCTCCACGACGAACACGCGGGACCTGAGCTGCATCGCCGCGTAAAGATCATCGGGAGTCAGATCACCGAATGCTGTGCACTGCCAGGTGAGTGCCGGAGTGTTTGCTGACACGTTCGAC
>JBDTNA010000445.1:0-2860 GCA_039933985.1 Gemmatimonadales bacterium
GCCCGGCGTTTTGTACGGCGGCGGGCTGGCGATCGGAATCGCGATGTTGGTGCTGACTCTGAGCGGAGGCATCACCTGGCTCGCGCGCGTTGTGCCGAAGGCGGTGATTCGCGGGCTTCAGCTCGGACTGGGGCTTCAGCTCTCGTTGCTTGCGCTCAGGGACTATGTGCAGGCCGATGGAGTACGGGGGTACGTGCTTGCCGCGCTCGCTTTCATTGTGATCATCGCGCTGTGGGGCAATCGCAGGATTCCGGCAGCGCTGCCGGTGATTGTGATTGGCGTGATCTACGCGTTCGCATTCAATCTGAATGGAATGGACCTAGCGAACGCTGCGGGCCTCAATCTTCCGCGATTCCAGACTGTAACTCTCGACAATGTGCTGACGGGATTCGTGGTGCTTGCTCTCGCGCAGATTCCGCTGTCGCTGGGTAACTCGGTTCTCGCGACGCGTCAGGTTGCCGAAGACCTGTTTCCCGAGAAGAGGATCACCGTTCGCAAACTCAGTCTCACGTACGCCGCGATGAATCTCATCAACCCGTTCCTCGGCGGAGTTCCTACGTGTCATGGATCGGGTGGCATGGTGGGTCACTACACGTTCGGCGCACGGACCGGCGGCTCGATCATTATCTACGGAACGATCTTCATCACGCTCGGACTCTTCTTCGCAAACGGATTCCAGCAGGTAGTGCAGGTATTTCCGCTGCCGATGCTCGGAGTGCTGCTGATGTTCGAGGGCGCAGCGCTGATGATGTTGATTCGCGATCAGGCGAATGTGAAGGAGGATTTACTTATTTCGATACTCGTTGGATTGATCGCCAACGGGATTCCCTATGGCTATGCGGTAGCGCTGATAATCGGTACTGGTTTATTCTACGTGAGGCACATACAAGGCAGAGCAGATACGAAGTAGAGAATTGCGCGGGCAATCGACGTAGTGAGATTCCCGCTGCGTGTCGAAGTGCTTGCGAACGACAAGGCAAGCTTCATCAAGCCGATGGCTGACGGTCTCGCGAGGATGCTCGAGGATTGTGGCGCGCGTGCGCGCGTGCATTACGACGGCATCGAGCAGATGATGCGGCTTCAATCCGTCAGCTATTCATCGGCCCGCTCGTTCGCCGGTTCTGTAAAGCGACTTGCATCGAACCGGAGAGAGCTCACCGGCTTCCTCGATCGGATGCGCGGCGCCGACCTGATCATCGTCGTCTCTCACGTTCCCGCCAGCTTTTCCGTCAGCGCGTTGCCGAACATCGAAGTGCTGCGCGCTCGTCTGCCGGACGTGCCGATCGTGAACTACGACCTGGTCTATCTCCCGACACTCGACAGCTGGTCGCGCGTCATCCTGAAGAATGAGAAGACAAAGCTCTCGGCCGACGATCTCCGAATTCTCGAGAAAGGCGCGTTTGGATTGGAGCGATACGACTGGTATCTCCTCGCATCAGTCGGCACGTACATACCACTCCCGCCGGGCACCCATCCTTATTCGCAAATCGGCCTCGATCTTGACGATGGGCGACTCTATCCCGACCAGCAGGGAGAGTTCGAGGTTCTCGTAGACTTCGAGCAGCCGCGGGGACACTTCCCGAAGTTTCGCGAGATACAACTCGAGGCACTGCGGTTGGCAGGCGTGAAGTACCGCGTCCTTGAAGGCAGCTACACCCGCGACGATATGCTCGCGGTCTTTCGTCGCTCGGCCGTTCTGATGCTCGCTCATTCTGAATCGTTCGGGCTCCCGATATGCGAAGCGCAAGCGTGCGGAGCGCTGATCTTCACACCCGACCTCAACTGGACCACCGCACACTGGCTCGGCCGAGACTACTACTCGAAGAGGGAGCCCATGTGCTCATCCAACTTCGTTGTGTACGAGAACGATCCGCATCTGCTCGCAGAGCGTCTCAAATCCGCCGCGGCGAATTTCAACCCGGATCAAGTCCGAAAGACTTTCATCGAGACACAGCCGGAGCTGTTCCTCGGTGACAGGACCGAGCTGGCAGACTTTCTAAGCAGGGTACAGTCAGGAGAGATACACGCCGAGCTTCATCCTGCTCATCACGATATCGGCAGAAGCTACAATCCCGCGAAAGACTCACAACCGAAATCGCGCGACACAAGTGTGTGACTGCTCGGCAGACTGATCTCCTTCACGTAGCCAGCGTTTCTTGCGCCGTCAGATGCTCTAAAAGCATTGGCACACCGAATACACCGATCTGGCACCGAGTGCACCGAAACAGCGCTATTGTTTTTCAGGTTCATCAGGTAATTCCGGGATTCTGTCGCTTCGGCTGCTCCCATGAATTGGGATAAGGATGGGACGGATATTTGCTGATAGGCGACGCCCCGAAAGTCATAGGATTCCCCGAAGCGCGAAAAGTCGCCGATGCTGCGTCTTTGATGTCGCCTTCGAAAGCATCTATGTCGTTGGGTCCGGATCCAACGGATTGTTCGGAGGGAAAGCCGCCGCAAGGGCGATCCTGACTTGGAGTCGCGGCAGTTCTACGGAACACTGCTGACAACATGCTCAGTCGCCAGATAGGATATGATCCGCTCAATCCGCTCAATCCGCCGAATCCGAATACAACGTCATAGATGTCGCGTTGCACGGCATTCCCCGGAATTCCCGGATGAACCGTTTTTTACAAAAGAAGGGGCTGAGTCGAATGGGAGAATTCGTCCCGGCGATTCAGGCTTTTCGGTGTATTCGGTGCCCGTCGGGGCGCTGTTCGATTTTGCTCTCCGGCTAGAGCAGCTCGATTACCCGCGATGTACTCGCTGGACCAGCATCAATCCGCAGCCGGTACTTTCCCTTGGGAATCAGAGACAGGTCGAGCACGACAGAGCGCGCGGTCACGCTCGTGAGCGACAT
>JBDTNA010000446.1:0-2845 GCA_039933985.1 Gemmatimonadales bacterium
CGGTCGCGTCGCACGAGTTGAAGACTCCGATCAACGTGATCGTCGGATATCTCGAGCTGCTCCAGGAAAACATCTACGGCGAGCTGAATCCGAAGCAGCGCGAAATCTGCGCGACTCTCGGAAAGCAGGCGCAGACTCTTACCCGGCTCGTGAAGCGTCTCCTCGACATCAGCAGGTTCGAGGCGGGCGGTGGAAAGCTCGAGAGACGTCAGGTCGATCTCGACCGGTTCCTCCACGCATTCGAGACGTCGTTCCAGGTGCTCGCCCTTCAGCGTGAGATCAGCTTTCGCGTCGTGAGAGGTGGCGATCTTCCGTCGCTGGTCTTGTGGGATGAGGACCGAATCAACGAAGTGCTCGGCAACCTGCTATCGAACGCGTTCAAGTTCACCGACCGCGGCGGCACCGTCGAACTGGGCGTTGAGGGGTCGGACAACGAAGTCTCTGTCCAGGTTCGCGACACCGGCGTCGGCATATCTGCGGAGCAGCTGCCGCACATCTTCGAGAAGTTCTTCCAGGCGAGCAATCAGGCTTACGCCGCCGCGAAGGGCACCGGACTTGGCCTGGCAATCGCCCGTGAGATCGTCGAAGCTCACGGCGGCACCATCAAAGTCGAGAGCACACTCGGCATGGGCACGACTTTTTCTATTACACTTCCTGTAAGGGCTGCAATCACACGCCGTACGCCGTTCCGGCGCACACCCGTAATAGAGGAAGTCGCTTGATCAGACGCTCCACACTATCGAGAGTTGTCGTTGCGTGCGCGCTTCTGCTTGCGGGCTGCGCGAAGCAGTCTGTCACCGCGGCCAAGCCACCGACCCCGGCCGAAGCGTTCATGAACACGATCGCCGCAGCGAACAAGCGCGCCGAAGCGGGTGACTACCTCGGCGCCGATCGCATTCTTGCGGATTTTGCGTTGAAGTCGAGAGGCACGGACGACGCTACAGAGATCTCATTCTGGCGCGCGCTCTACATGGTCGATCCGTCGAACAAGACCGCGTCAATTCCGGAAGGGCTTCGCGCGATCGACATCTATCTCTCGACGCCCGGCGCCAAGATGTACAAGCCGCAGGCGCTCGTGCTCAAGCGCACGGCGCAGTCAGTCCAGGCGCTGAAGAACGCGCAGATCGCTCCGAAGATTTCCGGCCGCGACACAGTCTATGTGACGCGTGAAGAGGAGATTGCCGCGCTCAAGGATCAGCTCGCAAAAGCGAACGCCGAGCTCGATCGCATCAAGAAGCGGCTCGCGAATCCGGAGCGGTAGCGACTGCTAAGCGGAGTTAGCCGACTCTAAACAGTTGAATTGCCCGAGCGTATCGCCCTGAAAGAACGGTTCGAATTCCGGCGTGTTCTTTCTTTTCCAGCTCGGGATCCGCGTCCAGCAACTTCTCCGCAGCCTCGCGCGCTTCGATGTTCAATCGCTCGTCGCGGATCGGATCGGCTATCCTGAAGGTCGCTGCCCCGCTCTGCTCCTGGCCGAAAAGATTCCCCATCCCGCGAATTCGCAGGTCGGCTCGCGCGATCTCGAACCCATCTTCAGTTCGCGCGAAGATTCGAAGCCTCTCACCCGAGTCCGGGCCGTAGTCGCCGAGGAGGATGCAGTATGACGCTTCGGCGCCGCGGCCGACGCGCCCGCGAAGCTGGTGCAGCTGCGAGAGACCGAAGCGCTCCGGATGCTCGATCAGCATGACGGTAGCATTGGCAACATCGATTCCGACTTCGATCACTGTCGTAGCCACGAGGACATCGATCTCGCCATCGCGAAAAGCGCGCATTGTTGTGTCACGCTCTGCCGCGGGAATCCGACCGTGCAGAAGCGCAACACGCTTTCCGGCGAACACACCCTCGGAAAGCAGCTGATACATCGTCGTCGCAGCTTTTAGATCCGTCTTCTCCGATTCTTCGATTACCGGATAGACGATGTACGCCTGGCGCCCGGCATCCGTCTCACGTCGAACGAAGTCGAGCACCTTGACCCGGCCCTTTTCCGGCCGGATGACAGTCGTGACAGGCTGCCTGCCGGCCGGACGCTCGTACAGCGTCGAAACGTCGAGGTCACCATAGAGCGTAAGGGCAAGAGATCGCGGAATCGGCGTCGCGCTCATGAGAAGAACGTCAGGCGACTCGCCTTTCGCAGAAAGTGTCGCGCGATGCTCCACGCCGAACCGGTGCTGCTCGTCGATCGTCACGAAGCCGAGTCGGGAGAACTCTACGCTCTCCTGCACCAGAGCGTGCGTTCCGATCACAAGCAGCGGAGCATTCGCTGACATCAGCGCCGATGCAGCCGAGCGGTTTTTTGCCGAAAGGCTTCCGGTCAACAGAAGCGGCCGAATACCGATCGGCTCGAGCAGACGAGAGATCGTCCGGAAATGTTGCTCGGCAAGCAGCTCGGTCGGCGCCATGATCGCCGCCTGATAATCGTTCTCCATTGCGAGGAGACACGCGAACAGCGCGACAATCGTCTTGCCGCTTCCGACATCGCCCTGAAGAAGCCGATGCATCTTTCGATCGCTCGACATGTCTCCGACGATTTCCTTGATCGCGTTCGTCTGTGCGGCTGTCAGCGAATACGGAAGCGCCGCTCGGAGGGCTGATGTCAGACGCTTCTGATTGACGAAGGTGATTCCAGTCCGTCGCTCCCGCGCAAGGCGATTCGCTCTTCGCTGCAGAATGTGAACGAACAGCAGCTCTTCATACGCCAGCCGATCGCGCGCACTCAATGCCTCGGCGATCGACGCCGGGCGATGAATCATTCTCAGCGCTTCCGGAAGCGGCGGCAGCGACGACTGTTTGAGCAGCTCTTTCGGAAGATATTCTCGGACGAGCGGCAGGAGCGCATCGAGATGTG
>JBDTNA010000447.1:0-2830 GCA_039933985.1 Gemmatimonadales bacterium
CGCTGAACGGGCGGGCCACCTGATGCCGCGCACCGAGTCGAGAAGCGCGGCGAAGTCTGGCGGATCATCGCGCGTGTCACGCGCTGTCGCCGGCTCGCGGCCACCTTCCTTCCAGCGAGCCATCGTACCCTAGAGCTTGATGTCGCTCTTGGGCGGCTTCACGTCCTCGAGCAGTCCGTCGATGATCTGGTCGACGGTGATTCCTTTCGCTTCCGCTGCGAAATTCGGAAGCACGCGGTGACGAAGCACCGGCCTCACGACACGAATGATGTCGGCTGGCGAAACCGCGAAGCGACCGGCGAGAAGAGCGTGGGCCTTTGCGCCGAGTATCAGCGCCTGACCCGCGCGCGGACCGGCGCCCCACCGCACGTACTTCTTCACGGTTTCAGACGCATCACCCTCGTTCGGGCGAGTGGCGCGCGCGAGCCTCGCTGCGTAGCGCAGCGCGGCATCGGCAGCCGGGATGTCACGCACGAGACGCTGAAGCGCGCGCGTTTCGTGACCGTCGATCACCGGACGCAGTGGCTCGAAATCAGCGCCTGTCGTCGAGCGAAGAATTCCTACCTCCGCATCTTCATCCGGATATCCGACGCGTACGTCGAACAGAAAGCGATCGAGCTGCGCTTCGGGAAGCGGATACGTTCCTTCCTGCTCGATCGGGTTCTGCGTTGCGAGAACGAAGAACGGTTCTGGCAGCGCCATCGTTTCGCCGGCAGCAGTTACTCGATGCTCCTGCATCGCCTCGAGAAGAGCGGCCTGCGTACGTGGCGGAGCACGGTTGATCTCGTCGGCAAGAACGATGTTCGCGAAAATCGGTCCTTTTACAAACCGGAACGACCTGGTTCCTGTCGCCGTATCCTCCTCCATGATCTCGGTACCCGTGATATCACTCGGCACGAGATCGGGGGTGAACTGAATGCGGCGGAAATCGAGATCCATCGCCTCGCTTACGCTTCGGATCATCAGCGTCTTTGCCAGACCGGGAACGCCGACCAGCAGCGCATGGCCGCCTGCCAGGCAGGCCATGAGGATTTCCTCGATGACCGTTTCCTGACCGACGATTCGCTTTGCTACCTCAGACCGAAGGCGTGCGGCTGCCGCGAGAAGTTCTTCCCGCGATGAGGTTTGGGCCTTCGTTGAGACTGACTGCAATGCCATGAGACTCGGGTAAGCGTACTCGGTACGATGCCGAAAGCTATCCGCCGCCGCCACTGATAGCATGGTCGGGGAACTGTAATTCTTTTGTTAAGCCCGCCTTTCGAGGGCCGGGCGCCGCGATACCGACGGGTGCTTAGCGTTACTTCCTGCGTCGATACGTAATCTTCAGGTCGTCTTCCCAGTGCACATCGTCTCTGCGCAGCTCCGATAGACCGACGATGGTGTCGCCTCCGTCGAACGTGCCAGTGAATCGTTGCGAGAATCCCTTGGCAATCCGCAACCACTTCCACGATACATCGTCGAAACTCGTTTCATGAACGCGAAACACCCCGCGCGAGTCGAAGTAATGCATCAGCAACCCTGACTTGCCGGCGGTGGAAACCTCACCGTCGGCCTCGTCTACGCGATCCTGGTCCATGTATCCGATGATCGAGATCGCATCGGGAAAATCTGGGTGGTCGGTGCGAGAACGGAAAATCAGGAACCGTTCGCCTTCCAGCCATTCGAATTCTTTTGTTAAGCCAGACTCTCGAAGGCCGGGGCAAAAATCGCGCAGCGCGCCTGGGAACGTCCAGGCGCGCCGACGATGGAAATGATCAACGCTTGCGTTTCGATCCCAGCTCAACACCCAGAGCTTCCGCCATCCGTTCAGGGGTCCCTCTCACGGTGCGTTTCCGAATCGTCTTGCGGCGTGACGACATCGGGACCTTGACGGGACGATTCCACCTGTTCGCAAGGATTCTGGCAAGCGCGTCCAACTTTCCGGAGACCGTCGCCTGTGGCCGCGGAGGTCGCGCTGTGCTAAGTCCCTTGCCCCCGGTGGTCCAAGTCCCACAAGTCACGGCCCACGTGCACCCACTTTGAGGGGTGCAATAGCAGACATAACTGCAGTCTCCGGGAAATGTGACAGTAATCTTACCGCATGTGGCCCTGTTGTCTGGCTGCGCCATTTTCGTTGCTCCTTCCCGATTTACGGGTATCTGGTGTGCAGCTTCACTACGGATCCAGTCTTGGGAGGCTGCCACTTTCGATCCGGCAGCGCAAGAGCCACCATCACGAGCAGAACGCTCGTCATAAAGCTCGCTTCAACCAGTTGGCGCAAACGGGTTCAGCGATCGAGTTTAAACTGGAATTGCTGCTGAACAAGTTGTGACACCGGCTTGCCGGCAATCTTCGCCGGGTGAAATCGCATTTGCGGTAAGGCTCGACGGACCGCATCGGCAAAGAGCGGATGCGTCGATGTCAGGACCTTGAAAGATTTTTGATCCGCGCGGCCTTTCTCGTCGACGATGAACTGCGCGATGACCTGCCCTTCCGTGCCCGCTGATCTCAATCCCTCAGGATATCGTGGACCAAAACTTCCGGCGATCGCGACCACTTCGACATCCACCTGGAAAGCATTGAACGCCCCGGACGTTCCACCTGCCGGGAGGTTGGAAGTCGGACCGGTCTCAGGTTCCATCGTGGGAGTTGTATTCGGATCGACGACTGGAATTTCAGCAGAAACTTTCTTCGGGGCAGCAACAGGTTGCGATTTCGCTTTGGACTTGGGAGCTGCCGGTGCACTCTTCGGCTCCGCTGAAGGTTTGGTCTGAATCATTGTCACGCGCGAAGCAACGGTCGCCACAACATTTGAAACTTGGCCTGACGTCGTTGCATAGACGGCGGCTGC
>JBDTNA010000448.1:0-2828 GCA_039933985.1 Gemmatimonadales bacterium
GGTTGATCAGTGCTGCGAGTCGTCGTCGTGATACTGCTCGCGCGCGATGACGATGCGCTGGATTTCTGACGTGCCCTCGTAAATCTCGGTGACTTTCGCATCGCGAAACAGCCGCTCGACGGGATAGTCCTTCACGTATCCGTACCCGCCGAAAATCTGGACCGCCTGGTTCGTGCAGAACATTGCCGTCTCGCTGGCGAAAAGCTTGGCCATTGACGTCGCCTGTTTCACGTTTTCGCCGCGATCCTTCGCGTGCGCCGCAGCATGAAGAAGGGCGCGCGACGCAGCCACTCTCGTCACCATATCCGCGAGCTTGAACTGAATCGCCTGAAACTCGCGGATTGGCTTGCCGAACTGATGTCGCTCCGCCGCGTAGGCGGTTGCCGATTCGAGAGCGGCCCGCGCGATGCCAATGGCCTGAGCGGCGATTCCAAGCCGGCCATTTTCAAGCGACTGCATCGCGTAGATGAATCCCATGTGCGGTTCACCGAGGAGATTTGCGTCGGGCACGCGAAGATTGTCGAACGTCAGCTGCACGGTGGGCGAAGATCTGAGTCCCAGCTTGTCCTCCTTCTTGCCGACGTGAAATCCCGGCATATCAGGTGTCACGATAAACGTGCCGATGCCGCGCGCGCCTTTCCGCTCTTCGGGACTGTCGGTACGAGCCATCGCGAGAATCACTCCCGCATGATTGCCGCTCGTCACCCAGCTCTTCGTGCCGCTCAGTAACCAGTCGCTGCCGTCGCGCACAGCCTGCGTCGTGAGCGATGCCGCATCCGATCCAGCTTCAGGTTCCGACAAAGCAAAGGCGCCCAGCAGTTCGCCGCGCGCCATTGGTTTGAGAAAGCGACTCTTCTGTTCGTCGTTACCAAAGCGAAGAATCATCTGCGTTGGTAGCGAGTTGTGCACGCTCATCATGACTGCGGCCGACGCATCCACAACCGCTATCTCCTCGAGCGCGATCAGATAAGTCGAGGTATCTACGCCAAGGCCTTCGTATTCCTCGGGAAGCAGCATCCCGAGAAAACCGAGGTCTCCCATCTTCTTTACAAGCGTCGGCTCGAAATGGGCGTTCTCATCCCACTCGGAGATAAAGGGAGCGATTTCCTGTTGCGCGAATTCGCGAGCCATGTCGCGAATTCCGCGTTGTTCCTCACTGAGGTTGAGCAGGTCGGATTTCACTTACTTGTATTCATAGAAGCCGCGCTTCGTTTTCTTTCCAAGCCACCCGGCAGCGACGTATTTCCGGAGAAGCGGACACGGACGGTATTTCGGATCTCCAAGACCCTTTTGCAGCACCTCGAGAATCGCGACGCACGTGTCGAGTCCGATGAGGTCGGCCAATGCAAGGGGTCCCATGGGATGGTTCATCCCGAGCTTCATTACCTGGTCGATGGCTTCTGCCGTCCCTACTCCTTCCATGAGACAGTAGACCGCCTCGTTGATCATCGGCATCAGGACGCGGTTCGAAACGAAGCCCGGGAAATCATTCACTTCAACGGGCGTCTTTCCGACTTTCACACTCAGCTCCACTACTTTCTTCGTCGTTTCGTCAGACGTTGCCAGGCCGCGAATGATTTCAACGAGGTTCATCATCGGAACCGGGTTCATGAAATGCATTCCGACGACTTTCTCGGGCCGCTTCGTCTGGCCGGCGATCTCGGTGATCGAGATCGAGCTCGTGTTTGAAGCCAGAATCGCATCCTTGTTCGCGATTCTGTCGAGATCGGAGAAAAGCTTGAACTTGAGCTCCGTATTCTCGCTCGCGGCTTCGACGATGAGTGAGGCGTCCGCGGCAGCATCGATCTCGGCGCTCAGAGCGATCCTGCCAAACGTCGAGTCTCGTTCCACCTGCGTCAGCGTTCCCTTGGCAACCTGGCGATCGAGATTCTTTGCAATCGTCGCTTTTCCCTTGTCCACCGCTTCCTGGGAAATGTCGATCATGGTTACCGGCATTCCGGATTGAGCGAAGACATGGGCAATCCCGTTGCCCATCTGCCCCGCACCGATCACCGCGATCTTCTCTGCCATCCTATGACTCCATTCGGCGAAGCCGCCGCGCGTACAAGTAGATCATCACACCGAACATTCCGATCGCTGCAGCGAACCCACCCTCAGGTCCCCATGCTCCACCAGTCAGCCAATCGGGGCCCGCGTCGATGACCCGATAGTCAGGCGTACTCACGTCGATCCCGCTTACCTGAGTGTGCAGCGCGGCAGCCATGAACCAGTTCCACACGAAATGCGCAAGCGTTGTCGCCCACAGACTTCGCGTCGCAAGAAAAACAGCGCCCAGAAAAAATCCGGCGAGCATCACGATCACGATCGACTGCGGATCGGCTCCCGGATTCGACACGTGCAGCAAACCGAATACAATGCTCGTTGCGATGAGTGTCCAACGCCATCCGATTGCCTCGCGCAGCACTGCGAAAAGGTAGCCGCGGAGAAGCAGCTCTTCCCCAAATGCCGCAGGCAGCAGATTCGCAAAGCTCAGGCCCGCAGCCGCGAGCGAGCTTCCTGGTGGCGTCGCAACCGACCGCAACTCGCCGATCACCAACAGAAAGAGAGTCGGAATCGCGATCGGCAGAAGTCCGTACAGCGCACCGGCCCCGAGAATCGGCGGTCGCGCCGCGGCCCGATCGAGCCCGACGTAAACCCATCCCTTCGCTTCGACCCACTTCAGCATCACCGCTGTCGCGAGGAGCTCGCCAAGCGGCACGCCCCAGTCAGAAACCAGGGGTTCGTAACCGCGACGCGAAAGAAGAAGATCGACGACCTGCTCGATTCCAGTCGTGAGGATTAACGCCCCGAAGAGCACGACCAGCGCC
>JBDTNA010000449.1:0-2827 GCA_039933985.1 Gemmatimonadales bacterium
GGAACTGCGAGCCTCACCGGCGAGACCTCCTTCGCTACCGGCAAAGCCTCCTGGACCTACGACGGCAGCTTGAGCTACTGAACGGGCGCGCAGCAATACGACGAAGCCCTGCAGTCGCGCGACTGCAGGGCTTTCTCAATGGAGAGTACAGCGAGACCCGCAGAATCAGGTCGAGCTATGGCTTCGGCGCTATTTGCTCCCGGCCGTAAGCCGGGAGTCCGAGCCGCATCAGCAGGTCTCGGAACCGGCGAGTCTCGCGCAAGGGGTCGAGACCGAAGAGAACTCCCGCGAAAATGATGAGTGGATTTCGCTGACGGTACGACGCATACAAACGGTCGAGCGCGGATTCGATATCGCCGAGGGCGGCAAGGATTTCTGCCGCATAGTAGGCACCCGGTCCGCCGCTTTCATTGCGATCGTCGAGCTGCCCAAGTATCTGCGTGGCGCGGCGACGATCGCCCGCCGCTGCACTTGCTCTACCGAGCTGTGCCAAAAACAGGGAGCTGCCATTGGTCATCTCGACGCCGCGGTCGAATGTTTCAATTGCTCCGGAAAAATCCCCCATGGCTTCCTGCGCCATGCCTCGGACCCAATACCCCTGCACAAACGAAGGGTGGCCTGACAGGACGAAGTCGATCTCCTGCAGCCCCCGCTCGAACTTTCGTCCGAACACGCATGACATGGCGTAGAAGACGCTGATTCCCGGGAGATCCGGAATGGCATCACGGGCGCGATCGAGAATTGTCAGCGCATCGTTGGTTCGTCCGATCGACGTCAGGTAGTAGAGCGCGTAGGCCTGTATCGACATCGGAGAGTTTGGTTCGAGCGCAAGCGCGTGCGTGTAGAGTCGTTCGGCAAGAGCCCAGTCATAGTCGTAGCAGAGCGATGCCGTCCCGAGCATCGCATGCGCCTCACCGATGTGTGGATCGAGTCGGATCGCGCGGGATGCGTGGGTTTTGACGCGGGGCCACGCGTCGGTTCCGGGATAGGCCACATAGACACACGCCTGACAAAGGGCGGCTGACAAGCCGGAGTGCGCTTCAGCGTAGTCGGGTGACAGGCGGATAGCACTCTCATAGCTGCGGATCGACTGCATGATCGTCACCGGTGACCGCTGTGCGCCGAGCTGCCTTCCTTCGAGGAAAAAATGACGCGCTTCGGCCGTCACGACGCTCGGCGGCCGCAGTGCCAGGGGTGTCAAGTATCGCGGAATCGGGAGCGTTGACAGTTCCCTGGTTTGGTCTCGTCCAGGGAGTGCCTCGTTATCCTCACCTGCTTCGGAAAGCCGCGCTCCAAGATGCGTCGTCTCATTCGACATCCGGACACCAAGTTCCGATCCGAACCTCGAGACTGCCGTGCTATACGCGCGCGCTGCCTCACCTTTGTTGCCAAGGCGAAGCAGCAGCTCGATCACATCGCGCAGCACGCTCTCGTCAAACGGTGCCCGATCAACAGCGAACCGCGCCCATTCGGCCGCCCGGGAAGCATCGCCATCGAGCTCGCTCCTCTTCGCAAGAACAAGGGCCGCCCTGACCGCGCGGCGATGGAGCCTGTCACGCTCAGCATCGAGCCACGCATCGAATTCGGAGCCTTCGGAAAGGTGGAACCCGAAGAGAAGCTGTGATCCATAGAGCGCAAGCGCGTCCTCCTCACGCCCTCGATCCAAATGCTCTTCGAACAGTGCGATGTCAATGCTGAAGGCGCCCGCGGATATTCCGATCTCGTCGCTTCCGCGCGAGATCAAGCTTCCGACAGGGAGATGGCTACGCTGGCGGTGAAGGCTCTGGCGGAGCGAGTTGCGACCGTGAGCGGGGTCAGAATCGGTCCACAGCATTGCAAGAAGATCGTCGCGCCGCTTGAGGCCCCGTGGTAGAGCTATTGAAAGATAGGCCAGTAGAGCGACGGATTTGGGACGCGATAGAAGCTTCGAGGCTCGCGCTGCTTCGCAGCCAGTGAAGCGTGGCGAGCCAAATAGCGACAAGCCAAGCGGTTCCAATGTCACATCAGCCTCGCCCGGCGAAGACGAAATTGCGGTCAGGACTCGCAGCGAGACTCCATTGCTCACCTCTGCTCGTGGACCCGCTAACAGACAAATAACGGCGGGCGGGTAGCGTTCGGTAAGACCATCGTCAAGACTCCGTTCCGCCTGGACGCGAGACCGACGACCTGGTTTCCCATACCCGGAGCTGTCAATGCGCACCTTTTCAACTTTCGCCGCGTTCGCAACATTTGCCGCTGTCAGCGGATGCGCAACCGATTCAATAACAAACGTCGACGATCTACAGATGCGCGGCGAGGTTGTCAGAGCCTCGACGAGTGTAGAACGACCATGGAAAGGTGTCTGCAATGTCATCCCTGTGTTTACCTCGGAGACTACCGTGGTCTACACGGGAACGTGTCAGCTGGCGCATCTGGGACGGGTCGCGGTCTCAGCAGATCAGATCATCACTCCGGGACCCGATGGAATCGATTACACCAATACGGGCGTCTATACCGCTGCCAATGGGGACGTGATGAGGACCACACAGGTTGGGTTTGCGACGCCGACGGCAACAGGTCTCGCTTTCACGGGAATCGAGACCGCAGTCGGCGGAACGGGCCGATTCGCAGGTGCATCGGGATCGGCGATGATAACCGGGTCCGTAACTGTCACTTCGCCGACGTTGGCAGCCGGACAGTTCAGCATCAGCGGACGCCTCGAGTACTGAAGGCATTCGCGAGAGTGTTCGAAAGCGAAAACGAAGCCCCGCGACAGTCATGCGGGGCTTCGTTTCTATGGAGCGTACAGGGATCGAACCTGCGACCTCCTGGTTGCAAACCAGGCGCT
>JBDTNA010000450.1:0-2820 GCA_039933985.1 Gemmatimonadales bacterium
TATCCGCTGCTCAAGGGAAATGAAGAGATCGAGGTGGCGCGGAAAATTCGCGCTGGCGACCAGGATGCGCTGCAGGAGCTGGTAAAGCGCAACCTGCGCTTTGTCATCTCCGTAGCCAAGAAGTACCAGAACCGCGGCCTCCCGCTGATCGATCTCATCGGCGAAGGAAACGTCGGTCTGCTCACGGCTGCCCGTAAGTTCGATCCCGATCAGGGAGTGAAGTTCATTTCGTACGCCGTATGGTGGATCCGCCAGGCGATCCTGAGCTCGCTCGCGAGACAGGGAAGAACAGTTCGCGTTCCGCTCAATCGCACGGCAGATCTGTCGCGCATCATCAAGGCGTCGGAAATCCTTCGTCAGAAGATGCGCAGAGAGCCCACACCCGAAGAGCTGTCACAGCTGACAGGCCTATCGGTCGACGTCGTTCAGTCGCTTGCCGCGCTGAACACCGGCGACGTGCGTCTCGACGCGCCGATGGATCCGGAAGGCGATCGCTCACTGATCGAGCGCTTCGTCGCAGATGAGATGCCCGACACCGAAGAAGAAGCAATGAACCGCTTCCTCAACGACGAGATCGAGTCGGCGCTTTCAACGCTACCTCCGCGCGATGCGAAAGTGCTGCGTCTCTACTTCGGCCTCGAAGCAGGACGCGAACATACACTCGAGGAGATCGGCTCGATGCTCGGCGTCACCCGCGAGCGTGTTCGTCAGCTTCGTGACCGCGCACTCAAGCGTCTTCGTGAAGGAGATGTTGGACGCGCGCTCGGGAGCTTCGCGGCGTAAGTCAATAGCGACGTAACACACTAGCGTCGCAACGGCGTAAAAAAGAAACCCGGCTTGATGGCCGGGTTTTTTTTTAGCGGACCGCTGTCAGTCGATAGCTTTTAGCGGTAGCTGTATGCTATGAGCTATAAGAATTAGGAAAACGACTGAGCACGCACGCTGCTGGTTTCATCCAATTCTTACAGCTTATAGCAAATCGCTATTGCTAGCCGCTTTCAACCAGCAGCAAGGTTGTGCGCAGCGACACAGCATTCGGATTTCTGCGTGTGGTTCTGCTTGTGCGGCGTAGCGCTCCGCAGTACAATCGGACCGTTCTTTACAACTGGAATTCCAATCGCAAGCCCGCTGCTCCTGAGAACCCCCCAGCGAAGGACCGGCCCCGTTCGAGCGTGTCTCCTGATACTGCTCGCGGCGTCTGCGTTTGCCCTTGAGCCGGCCTCTGCGCAATCAACGACCAGTGGTCGCGTCGAAGGTCTAGTCACCCGACGCGATTCGGGACTTCCGATTGCAGGCGTTGCCGTTCGTATATCCGGAACCGGCGTCGGCAGCTCGACCGGAGCCGACGGGCGCTATTCACTCGCACTTGTACCGGCGGGTCCGCACACTATCGAATTTCGATGGATCGGTTACGCACCCGAAACCCGGCCCGTTGTAATTCGAGCGGGCGCGACGGAGAATGCGGACGTGACACTCAGTCCGGTTGCTCTTCAGTTGGCCGACATGATCGTCGAGGCAGCATCGAAAGCTCCAGAGAGAATCGTCGAAGCGCCTGCCGCCATCACCGTCATACCAGCGTACCAGGCCGCGGCGCTCACGCCGACGAATCAGGCGCCCGCGGTCCTGCGCAACGTTCCGGGATTCGATGTCGTGCAGAATGGAATGCACGACTTCAACATCAACGCGCGCGGATTCAACTCTTCGCTGAATCGTCGCGTGCTCGTGCTTCAGGATGGACGCGACCTCTCCTACGTGCTCGTCGGCTCACAGGAATGGGGAGCGCTCTCGGTGGCTTTGGACGAGATGGGAAAAGTGGAAGTCGTGCGCGGGCCAGGCTCCGCACTCTATGGCGCGAATGCATTCAACGGCGTCGTCAACATCTCCACTCCGCGCGCGCGCGACGTGCTCGGCACCAAGTTCAACCTGTCTGTTGGAGAGCTGAACACCATCAGATCGGACATGCGCCACGCGCGTTCGTTCGCCGACGGCCGGTTCGCGTACAAGATCACTGCCGGTTACGGAACCAGCGATACGTTTTCGCGATCACGCACAAGGTTCGACAGCACTGACATCGTTCGTGAATACACACCTGCGTCGGATTCAGTTGTACGCAAGGCACGCGCAGAAACAATTCCGCTGAAGGGTCAGACCGTCGATCCAGTGACTGGAGCGGCGACGGGCGATCGCGATCCAGTGCGCACGATGTACGGGGTCGGACGGCTCGACTATTACGCACCGACGGGCGCGCTGGGAACGGCCGAAGCCGGAATCTCGCAAGTCGAAAACGACATCTTCGTGACGACTGTCGGTCGCGTTCAGATTCTTCGTTCTCAGCGGCCTTACGCGCGCGCGAGCTGGGCGACAGATCGATACTACCTGATGGGATACTACAGCGGACGCCGCACTCCCGATAAGCAGGTCTCTCTCTCGTCGGGCGCGCCACTACTGGAACATTCTGGCGCATATCACGTCGAGGGACAGTTCAACCGCCCTGTCAAAGGTGAACGTGGGCGTGTCATTCTTGGCGCCTCCGCGCGCGCTATGCAGCTCAACACCAAGGAAACGCTGCTCGAGGCCGATGAAGACGATCGCGTCGACAACGTGTTGTCGGCGTTCGGTCAGCTCGAATATGATCTTTCCTCAAAATGGAAAACCGTCGCGGGAAGCAGGTTGGACAAGGGCAACCTCTACACGACGCAAGTCTCTCCGAAGATCGCCGTCGTCTTTACGCCGTCGCGATCGCAGGCGCTGCGCGCGACGATCAACCAGGCGTTCCAGCCTCCGACCGGCGCGGAGCTGTTTCTCCGCGTTCCGGCTGGA
>JBDTNA010000451.1:0-2818 GCA_039933985.1 Gemmatimonadales bacterium
CACATGGAGCTCGATCGCGTTGCAAGTGAACGCGTTATCGAAAGCATCAAGAGGTCGGTCCCAACGCGGTGGAAGGAAAAAGCCGCTGAGCTCGCAAGTCTCGAGCAGGAAAACCCGGGACTATCACTCGGTGCCTTCCTCGCAGCATCTGGTCTCGATCTGGAAGATATCTATGCGGGCAGTCGCTCCTGGTCAGACCTTTGTGAGCAAGCTGGTTTGCAGCTGCGTGCGATTGGACCACACGAGAAAATCTTGCGCCGAGCGTGTGGGCGGCTTGTTCATGTGGATGATTCGGATCGTCTCGACATGTGGCGTCAGTGGCTCCGGATCGACAACCCATCTGACATTTCGTTGATGCCGGAACGCGAGCGCAGGCTGGTCAGGATGCTCCTCTCGCAGCTTCTCGATCAAATTCCCGATAATGAAATGACTTTGATGGAGGGTGTTGAGCTGTTGTCGGCTCATCCACAGGTGCGTGCGGAGCTCGTCGAGCTGTTCGATGTGCTGTCTGATAAGATTGCGCACCTATCTACTCCACTTCACTCGTTGCCCGACATGCCGTTGCGAGTGATGGCGCGTTACACCCGCTTGGAGATTCTCGCTGCTTGTACCGTTGCCCCAGGTGTTGTGATGCCGTTGTGGCAGACAGGTGTCTATTACGCGAAGGGGCTGCCTGCTGATCTTTGCGCCTTCACACTCGATAAGACAAGCGGTGGGTTTTCACCAACGACTCGTTACCGCGACTATGCAATCAATCGCAACCTGATTCACTGGGAGAGTCAATCTGGTACTCGTGCTGCCAGCGCGACGGGACAACGGTATCAAGAGCACAAAGCCCGCGGAAGTCACATTCTCTTATTCGCTCGCAATCGAAGCGATGAGCGAGCGTTCTATTTTCTTGGCCCGGCTACCTATGTAAGCCATGAAGGGGAGCTACCCATGGCCATAACATGGAAGCTTCAATATCCCCTTCCCGGAGATTTGTTTGCTGCGTTTGCCGCTGCGGTCGCATGATCAAAAGGCAGTTGAGGCTTCGAAGGTGAACACATCGTGCTGCCCCGCGGAGTGAATTGTCAGACGCGCAAATGCTCTCTCATCCCTTTTTCTCTCGTCCTCGTTCAAGCTCCGGAAGGTTCGACAACGCTACGCGCGCGTAACCTCGCGCCGAATCCCGCGGATGAGGCTCCATGCCGATCACCGTGATGTAATTCCGCCGCGGCCCGTACACCCAGAAGATGCGACCCGCCCGCGGGGTGTTGTTCTCGAGATAAGACTCGAAAACCTTCTGGCCGTATCTCCTCGATAGAGCATCGATCTCGTGACTCTGAAGCCCCTGATGAAAAGGGTTTTCCTCGAGATGAGCAATGGCATGTGCAAACTTCTTCGCCCTTACGCGCTCCGATCTGGAAAGACGTCCTGCCTTGAGTCCATCGACCAGCCGCTTCCACTCTGCTTCCATCTCCGGAACGCCGGCAACGACGGTGAACTTCGGCACGCAGGTCGTGCCCTACTCTTCTTCGTCGCCTGCGATATCGAGTATCTCACGCGGATCGAGCCGCTTCCCGGTCCTCCCCTTTGCGACATTGATCATAGCCGAGTCCATCATCGACAGCGTGCGAAGTGAAAGAGAAGCATCGGCCAGAACCTTGGGGTGCAGCTCGATGTGACCGTCATCGAATACTTCCGCGTGGTAGTAATCGAACTGAGCTGACTTCAGCGCAATCCTGTTCCTGTCATCCTTCTTGACGTCGTACTCGGCAACGACCGATCGCATTTTCGCCTCTGTACCCGGTTGGAGAAGTGTACCCCAATATGGGTAAGTGGGACGCTGGGGTCAAGGTCGCACTGCCCCTCTCGCAGCTAGCAATGGCACTACGGAACCCGCTATGGCGCGCCCTTGCTGCGCCTGGATAGTCACTACCGGATCTCGATTCCTGTCAACATCACTCCCAGCACCTGCTTCGCATGCGCGATTCGATCGATGCGCGACCCCAACTCTTCATCGAGAAACTCCCGGGCGAGCCCATGACTCAGCGCGGTCGCTACACGAGCAACATCATCTGGCTTACCCCGTCTGAAGACATCACGCGACTGACCATCCCGTACCAACTCGACGAAGAGCCCGAACACCCTCGCCTTGAGTTGTGACAGGTTTGAGAACCAGTCTGTCCCCTGGCGCATTCCCCGCGGCGAATCATTCAACCGCTCCGCCAGATCAGCAGCGTACATCGTGCGATATAAGCCCGGATTTTTCAGAGCGAAGTCGATATAGGCGATACAGGCCGCGAGCAGTTGCTCTGATGGTCGGTTTCGCGCATCGGTCACTGCAACCGTGATCGCGTCGTACATCCGCTCAAATCCGACTCCAGCGACAGCCGCAGCTAAAGCCAGGCGATTCGCAAAGTAATGATTCGGAGCTGCATGGCTAACGCCCACAACTTTGGCAACCTCACGCGTAGATAACCGCCCCATCCCCCATGGCTCTACCTGCCTGACGGCCTCGGCTATTAAGTCGCTGCGGAGCTTTTCACCCCAGTGATAGGGCCGGTCTTCAGGCTGCTTTCGAGGCATCGTCCGGTGAATATACTGCCTGATCTTGACAGCGTCTAGATTCCCGATTAGCTCTATCTAGGCAGTGACTAGATGAGGAGGCGACTGTCAGACCCCCTCCCTATCATTGGCGAATCAGGCGTACCAATGTCCTGGAGGACTGAATGCCCAAGCTCAGGGAAGTCACACCCCGCGTCCGCGTCGGAACACCACTCGTTCGACATAACCTCACCGTCTTCCCGCTCTTCGCCGAAGACAGTTTCGCCCC
>JBDTNA010000452.1:0-2816 GCA_039933985.1 Gemmatimonadales bacterium
TGCGGCTCGAGCTGCGCGGGTATCGGCTCATATGCATACACGCTGTCGAGCGGCAGATAGCCGCCGATTGCGAGCGGTTCCGCATCTCTGTCGGCTGACTGGTAGTAATCGAAGTAAACAGTCTTTGTCGGCGCCATCACGACATCATGTCCCTCGCGTGCTGCTGCGATTCCGCCCGCTTCGCCGCGCCATGACATCACCGTCGCGTTAGGTGCGAGACCTCCCTCGAGAATCTCGTCCCAGCCAATGAGCCGTCGTCCGTGCTGGGTCAGATACGTGTCCATCTTCCCGATGAACCAGCTTTGAAGCCCGTGCTCATCCTTGACCCCGAGCTGGCGAATGCGTTCCTGGACGCGCGGACTCGCTTGCCACTCGGTCTTTACCGCTTCGTCGCCACCGATGTGAATGAATTTGCTCGGAAATAACGTGAGCACTTCGCCGAGCACGTCCTGCATGAACGCGACGGTTTTGTCGTCGGGGTTGAGGATGTTCTCGCTCACTCCCCAGTAATCGCGAACCTCGAGCTGCCTGCCGGTATTCCCCAGCTCGGGATACGCCGTAATTGCAGCCTGAGCGTGACCGGGCATCTCGATCTCTGGCACGACATTGATGAAGCGCGCCTTCGCGTATGCAACGATCTCGCGGACGTCGTCCTGCGTGTAGAACCCGCCGTGACGCTCGTTGTCGTAGACACGCTTGGCTGAATCGCGCTCGTTCCGCCCGATCAACGTATGCTTTCGCCATGCGCCGACTTCTGTAAGGCGCGGATACTTCTTGATCTCGATCCGCCATCCCTGGTCTTCGGTCAGGTGCCAGTGGAATGAGTTCATTTTGTGAATCGCCAGGAGGTCAATGTACTTCTTGACGAACTCCTTAGGCATGAAGTGGCGCCCTGCGTCGAGATGCATTCCGCGCCATGCGAAGCGGGGAGTGTCTTCGATGCGAACGGCGGGCGAATTCCACGCTACGCCGTTCACCGTTGCTTGACGGAAGATCTCAGCGGGCAGGAGTTGGCGTAGCGATTGAACGCCGTAGAAAATTCCGGCCGCTTTCGGTGCGCGGATCGAGACGAGACCAGGAGCGACGTCGAGCAGATATCCTTCGTCGCCCAGCCGTGCGAGCGTCTCGTCGAGACGGAGCACGATGCGGTTGCCGGCCGGTGTTCCCGCCGTTGTTACAGTTAGATCGAATCCTGTTGCCGGCTCGAGATATCCGGCGAGCTGCTTTCCGAGCGCAGCGGTTCCGCGCGTTGCCCAGATTGTCGTGCGCGGGGTCAGAGTGAAATGACCGGTGCGAACGGTGAGCTTCGCGGGGCGGGGAATGATCGAGATTGTCGCGCTGTCGTGTTGCGCGTACGCCGCTGGAGCGAGCGCAAGAACGAGGCAGCCCAGGATCAACACTTTGAAAGATCTCATGGGCTGAAATAGTGTCGATGGCCGGTGATGGGCGCCAGACGCGTCGACGATGACCGGTTTATCGCACATGAACAGGTTCTACCCGCACCCACCGGCACCATTGCATTTGTTGCAGCATGTGGGGATACCGGGCCGCTTGGTCGGGCAGCAGACCGGGTGGCCCGGTCTGCAGCATCCATATCCGCATCTCGATTCTTCAGCCGACTCGCACTTGATCCACCCCGGAGCGCAGTCTTCACAGCACTTGCCGCTCTTGCCGCAAATCCAGTTCCCGGCGCGGCAGCACTCACCTTTACATTTCAACGCTCCGCCAGGACAATCGTCGCAGCAGTCACATCCTTCTTTCTGGCCTTCCTTGTATGGATCGTCTCCGAGCTCGCTAACAGCGAGATAGAAAATCTCGGCGTTTCTGACGCACTGAAGCATGAGCAGCGCATTGACGAAACCGCTGATAGGAGCTCCGGACCCTTCGCACACCGCCTTCATGTCCTCGAGGAACTTGCTGTCGGTGACATCCTTCGGGCGGTTGCACGTACCGTAGCCTCGGTCGTGACCATTGCATGGTTGAGTAAAGTCCGCGAGGTAGAGGGGGGCCTGAGGAACCAGGTTGGTCCCCTTCTGTGGACCACAGCCATTTATCGCCGGCGTGTAATTCAGCTTCGGAACCTTGCTGCAGCCTTCCCGGTAAGCGCTTCGCGTGCCGCTGCACCCGGGGTCGTCTCCTCGCTTCGGCTCTGCGGCAACGAGACGACTCGGTTTTACAGAAGCGCCGAAAAATGCCATCACTGTCGTTCCGGCGAGCATGCCAACCGCATCGCGCCTCGAGACTCCACTCGCTGCGCGTCGAGCGAGGCGATCGAACCAGTCGTCTCGCGGCGATACCGGGGCGGAACCCTTAGCGCCGTTCATTGTAGCGGCCAAGGAATACCAAGTGCTTTTCCGGCGGCTGTCCCTGTGACCTTCGCGGCTTTGAGCAGGCGAACGCTCTCAGCAAGAAACTTCGTTCGCGACGCCTCATCGTATTCGGTATACGAGTCGGCCAAAGCGGACAGAGCCTGTTCCGTTTCAAGCAACGCGCGTGCGGCAAGGTCTTTTGCATTCAATGCAGCTGATCCCTCCACTGCTGTCGCCATCACCTTGGTGCGGAGTGCCTTGACATCATCGGCGAGCTTGGTGAACGCAGGGCCTCTGTTCGGCACCTCCGCTCCAAGGTGCAACGGCTGGCGCATCGTTGATCCAAGCTCTTTTGCGCCTGCGATCAGCCCAGGCCGCGCTCCCGTCAGCAGCGCTTTGATCTTCGCGATGCCGGCATCCTGAAGCGCTGGAGAATCAGCGAGCATCGAGAGCTATCGCGTGGATGGATGCTTCGTTGTTGCGCCAGGGCACGTCGCGTCCGTCGCC
>JBDTNA010000453.1:0-2812 GCA_039933985.1 Gemmatimonadales bacterium
CGTGAACCGGCCGAACATCACCGTTTGCAAATCGAATATCAGCGGCGGGAACCGATGGCAGTGTGCGGGATGTGAAGACCCAGACAGGTTGGTTGTAAGGCCATGGCTCGGGACGGTCTGCGTCACGAGCAATTTGATGACGCAGAATCCACTCGTATGTCGACGACCCCATCGCGAGAGCTCCTACATCCTTGATGAAGGACGGGTAGCTCGTGTCCTCGATGTTCCCGAGCGGAAAAAGCCAGTCGAGCGAGTGGTCAGGATCGGCAATAAATCCATCTATGCTCGATGCCGTGTAGTACTGCGTCTTCATTCTTGCATTTTGCAATTGTTCGTTGTCATCAGGCGTGTTGCCTTCTTCTTCTTTTCTCCGTCAATCGGTCAGACCATTTTTGCGGAGATGAAACGCCATGAGGCGATCAAAATTTACATTGCTGGCGATACTGCTGTTCGGTTGTACCGAGCCGATGGTTCCGGGCTCAGTCGAAGCTCCTCAGCGTCATCCGACCTTCTCACTTTCAGCGGCAGCCAACGAGGCCGTGCTTCCATCAGGCTACGCGAGCCTGATGGGTGAAACGAACAACAGCTTTCCGCACTCGCAAAAGAATCTCAGATATCAACAGGTATTCCAGGGATCGGACGTCGTCGATCCGACAATCGTCGGATTGTGCCTGAGGCGCGATGACCTGTTTGGCGGCTCGTCGATTACGCAGACGCTCACGATCAAGCTTGGTCCGACATCACTCGACTATACGAATCTCGGCGTTTCGTTTGACGCGAACTATTCGGCACCAGCGACCGAAGTGTTCTCGGGTGACGTCGTCATTCCCGCAAGCGCGGGAGGCGGAACGCCGGCAGACTTCGATCTCTGCATCCCGTTCACGCAATCGTACGTTCATCTTTCGGGAAGCAACGTCATTGTCGAAGTAGTGAACTCCAGCCTCACGTCATCCGGCCGCGCGCGTGACGCATGCGCCGATGGTGTGGCGCAGTGCACGACGGCCCGAGCGTTTGCGTTTTCGGCGACGGCCGAGGATGCGGTGCTCGTTCAGCAGGGTGGTCTGGTGATGAAATTCATTTCGCCGGAGCCGCCTCCGCCGGTTGAGCCGGTTACGAAGGACGATTGCAAGCAAGGTGGATGGGCCGACTTTGGATTCCGCAATCAGGGTCAGTGTATCCGATTCGTAGAGACGGGGATGGATTCGAGGAGCTAGGTCGGCTACAGCGTCGGGTATGCCTGCGGTCAGATTGTTATTACGACCTTGCCGCAGGCGCGCCCCTTACTCGGCGAAGCGCAACAAAAAGTAATACGGATACAACCGCACCCAGCGTGTCCATCAGCATGTCCTTCTGGGCATCCCAAATGTCTCCCTGGGTGCCGAGAAAATCCGCGCCGGCCTCTGCGTTCCCGCCATACGCCGCATAGATCCACTCGATGAGCTCGTAAGACATCGCGACGAAGGCGATCGCGAAGATTGCAAAGAGACACGCCAGCTTCTTGCTCATCTTGTTTCTGCTGACGAGATATTCAGCGATGCCAAACGCGTAGAAGCCGACGCTGAAGTGGCCAATGCGGTCGTACATGTTCCGCTTGAATCCGAACAGGCGACTGAACCAGTCGAACGGCACTCTCTCGAAGGTGTAGTGTCCACCCACCGTATGCCAATACGGAAGCACCGACATCAGAGCGTAGGCGAGGGGAGACAACCGCACTCCGCGCATGTAAAGAATTACAAGCGTGAGGACGAGCAGCACGATAGGAATATTTTCCGCATACCACACGGCTCGATCGTAGGGATTGATCGCTCCCCAGATGAACAGCAGCACGTAACCGAGCAGAAGGACAACTGGAATTCGATCGCTGAGCTTGTTCATCGGCTCGATACGCCTCTTAGAGAGCTCACGCTGGCGGTTTCGGAAATCTTCCGCTCGTCCACGGAACACCCGCCTGTTCGGCCGTCTGCTCCAGGCCCTTCAGCTCGACATCGATGAGCTGCCTGACCTGAGATAGAATCGCGTCGAACTTCGATCGCACCAGGTCCGCCTCAGCGTTCTGCATTGGCGTTGGCGCGTCGAGCGTCGCCCCCCAATTGCTGCCGATAGCGCCACCCAGCCGATTCAATAAGGACGGCGGCGACGCTTCGTTGCGACTCGCCATCGTCGGGTCGCCGTTGAGCGCTTCCTGCGCATCCTTCAGTTTGTCCGTAAGAACACGCACGCGCTGCTGAAGACTCGCGTCCGCCGTTGCTGTTTCATCTATTGCGCGCTTGAACAGTGTCATCCGACTGAGCGTCTCGCGCACGATCTGGTCGAGTCCGAGCACAGCTCGATTGAGCTCCGCCGTGCGCTGCTGATCCGCGAGCGTCGCCATCGTACGTGTACCTGGTCCATCGACGCCTACTACCTGAAAGCGCTGTGGCTCGCCAAGGGGTGTGAGCGCCCCGTTAACTCGTTTCGCGAAACTCACCTGATACGTTCCAGACACCACATACGGCGCGACAGGTGGATTGCCGAAAGGCCAATCGGGATCGGACGTGTACGGCGGACCGGTCACCGGATTCGGAGGTTGAAGCGTGAGATCCCATGCGACGCGATTGATCCCCGAGCCCGACGGGGCGGTGAAGCGACGTATGGGCCGGCCATTCGCATCGCTGATCGTGGCGATGATCGCCGGACCTTCCTCTCTATCCTCCGCCCTCAGCGAGTCCCATGGCGGATAAAAAACATCCGCGCCTTTCTTCGCGAGATCCTTCTCGGCAGCCTGTCGAACGTCACGACGACTCTTGAGTCCGTTCTTCATGTAGTAAGTGAA
>JBDTNA010000454.1:0-2801 GCA_039933985.1 Gemmatimonadales bacterium
CGATCGCGCATGATTCGCGCATACATGCGGCGCGCTGCGCGAAACTTTGCAGCCTCCTCGAACAGATCATTGTGCGCGGCGAAGAAAAAAGACAAGCGCGGCGCGAACGAGTCTACGGGCAGCCCCGCGGCAATCGCGCGCTTCACGTATTCTATGGTATTGGAAAGCGTGAAGGCGAGCTCCTGAACCGCTGTCGCGCCTGCTTCGCGAATATGGTATCCGGAAATCGAGATCGGATTCCAGCTCGGAACCTCGGCGGCGCAAAAACGAAACACGTCGGCGATCAGCCGGAGGCTTGGCTCTGGAGGATAGATGTACGTTCCGCGCGCGATGTATTCCTTGAGGATGTCGTTCTGGATGGTTCCGCTCAGCGACCCTCTCGAGATTCCACGCTCTTCGGCGACGACGATATACATCGCGAGAAGCGTAGCCGCGGTCGCGTTGATCGTCATCGACGTCGAGACCGTCTCGAGCGGCAAGTCAGCGAGCAGCGCATGCATGTCCTCGACGGTGTCGATCGCAACGCCGGCTCTCCCAACTTCGCCCATCGAGCGCGGTGAATCCGAATCGAGCCCCATCTGCGTCGGAAGATCGAACGCGACGGAAAGACCCGTCTGTCCCGCCTCCAGGAGATGCTTGAATCGTTCGTTGGTGTCGCGCGCCGTCCCGAATCCGGCGTACTGGCGCATCGTCCACAGCCGCCCGCGATACATCGTCGGCTGAACACCGCGTGTGAAAGGAAATACGCCAGGATCGTTCAGATCGCGCTCGTAATCCACGATCGCGTCAGCTGGCCGATAGACTGTCTTTATGGGCAACCCGGAGGGTGACGACTCTTCGGCGGGCTTGCCGCCGGGACCGTTCATCGGATTGCTAACGGCTTCTCTTCGGAGACGGGCTTGCCGATCATCGACGAAGCGATCTCGACGTCGCCCTTGCTTCCGATGTAAAGAGGAGTGCGCTGATGAAGATCGGTCGCCTCGAGATCGAGAATTCGCGCATCTCCGTTCGTTGCCGCGCCGCCCGCCTGCTCGACGATGAACGCCAGCGGATTGGCTTCGTACAGAAGTCGAAGCTTGCCGCGCGGGCTCCTCTCGTTGGCCGGATAAGCGAAAATCCCGCCGCCGAGAAGGTTGCGATGGAAATCCGCAACGAGCGAACCGACATAACGAACACTCATCGCCGAGCGCTGGCCGTCGAGGCCTCGATAGCGGCGCATCAATGCGCGGACATCTTCGGACCACAGCCTTTCATATGAGTCGTTGACCGATAGATAGCGGCCTGTATGCGGGATGCGGATGTTGGGATGCGAGAGAAGGAACTCGCCGATCGATGGATCGAGCGTAAATCCGTGCGCGCCCTGCCCCGTCGTGTAGACCATCATCGTGCTCGATCCGTAGATCACGTATCCCGCGGCGACCTGGCGACGGCCTGGCTGAAGCATGTCTTCCATCTCGCCGCGAGTGCCGCGAGTGATTTTTCTTACCACCGAGAAGATCGTTCCGACCGGCACGTTCACGTCGATGTTCGAGCTTCCGTCGAGCGGATCGAAGAGAAGGCAGTACTTGCCGCACTTGAAGTTATCGGGGATCTGAATGATCTCCGGCTCTTCTTCCGATGCGAGCGCGCACAGGCGACCACCGTGATCGACGGCTTTGATAATTATCTCGTTCGCGATAACGTCGAGCTTCTGCTGCGTCTCGCCCTGAACGTTTATGTCTTCCGTGGCGCCGAGGATGTCAGCGAGCCCAGCGCTGCGAACCTTGTTCGCGATCATCTTCGCGGCGAGCGCGAGATCGTAGAGAAGACCCGATAGCTCACCAGTCGCTTCGGGGTGCAGCTTTTCCTGCTCGATGATATAGCGCTCGATCGTTACGACCGATGTAGCCGTGTGCTTCACCACGTTATGCGTCCTCTTCGGAACCGGTGCCGGTGTTTCGCGCGAGGCGGCGAGCGGCATAACTGCGCGCATCGGCCTCGTAGCGGTTGGCGTGATACCCCCGCCTGAGACTCTGCCAAATGTAACGGAGGGGGAACGTTCTAGCCTCTGCGAACTGCTCTACATGCCGAAACTCATGCAGCAGCAGCTCCGGGTCCAGTCGTGTTTGCGGCGCAAGAAAGATTGTACGCCCAAGTGCGATCGCGGCGACGGTAGTCTGTCCCAACAACCACCCCCCAATACGCAAGGGCAAGCCACCGCGACGATACCGGAGCGTGCCCAGCTCCGGCCACCGATCGACGAGATCGGTGGAGAGATTGAATTTCCTTCCGGCAATTTCCTGCGATACTATCGCGAAATATCCCAACTCTCTCCGCGCGCCTCCACAGTTATGCGCTTTCCATCGCTTCTGACAACTATCGTCCCGGATCGGTCAGTCCGCATCGTGCGTGCTCCGACGCGACTCAGTGCAGCGAGAACGTCGGCACTTGGGTGCCCATACAAATTGTCCGCGCCAACTGAAATTACCGCCAGAGCCGGATTTACGGCCGAAAGAAAGTCATCGGTGCTGCTCGTCGAGCTCCCATGGTGTCCGACTTTCAGGACGTCGGCGCGCAACTCTGTTTTCGAATGATCGTTTAGCCATGCTTCCTCTGCTCCCTCGGCGTCGCCAACCAGCAGGAATCGCGACGAACCATAGGTGACGAGTGCGATCGTGCTCGCTTCGTTCGGCTCGGCCAGATTACTGTGCTTCGTTGTCCCGATCTGTCGAACAATTTCTATACCCTTCCAGTCCATCGATCCCCATGTCTTAGAGGTCAGGAATTGTCTGAGTGAGAGGAATCGCGATTAGCGGACACTG
>JBDTNA010000455.1:0-2792 GCA_039933985.1 Gemmatimonadales bacterium
CAGTGCGATGATTCGCTTCTGCGCACCTGGAACCTCTTCGAACGGCAGCTCGACGCCGAGATCGCCGCGCGCAACCATCACTCCATCTGAAGCCAGAATGATACTCTCGATGTTCTGCAGCGCGACGTCTTTCTCGATCTTCGCGACGATGAGAAGCCCCGGCGGAACCATCGCTCTCAGCTGCTCGATGTCAGCGGCGCGTCGAACAAAGCTCAGCGCCAGATAGTCGAGATCGCGCTCGACGGCGAAATGAACATCGGCGACATCCTTCTCGGTGATCGACGGAGCCGAGACGTGGATCCCGGGCAGGTTTAGCCCCTTGTGCGGATTGATCGTTCCGCCATGAAGCACTCGCGCCAGAACTCGCGGCGCGTTGACCTCTATCGCAATGAGCTCGATCAGCCCGTCATCGATGAGAATCCTGTCGCCGACGTGCACATCGATCGACAGGTGGTCGTACGTGATTGGAATCTCACCCGGACGCTCGAGGCCTTCGTGAACAAGAGTGAGATCCTCGCCGGCAACGACCGAAAGCGGTTCCGGAATGTCTCCAACGCGGATTCGCGGTCCCTGCAGGTCGCCGAGTATTGCGACCGGCTGCCCGAGCTCTTCAGAAAGGCGGCGAACGATCGCAATCGTCCCATCATGCTGCGCATGAGTGCCGTGCGAGAAATTGAGGCGGGCCACGTTCATGCCCGCCTCCATCAGTGCTCGAATCCCCTCTTCTGTCGCGCTCGCTGGGCCGAGCGTACAGACAATTTTGGTGCGCGGCCTGTACGGTCCTGTCACTTAGCTGCGGGAAGCTGATTCGACTTCTTCTCGAGCCCGGCGATCAGCGAGTCAAACGATTTCTGGAAGCTCGCGAGCCCGTCAACCAGCAGCTTGTCCGTCGCGTCCCCGATCGATAGGCCGACTGCTTCGATTTCGCGAAGCAGTCCTTCGGCGGCTCCGAGTCGCTTGTCCACTGTCCGCTGAATGTCGCCGTGATCCCTGAATGCTTCGATCAGCGCTGGCGGCATCGTATTGACCGTGTCGGGACCGATGAGCTCTTCGACATACATGACGTCGCGATATGCAGGATTCTTTACACCCGTGCTTGCCCACAACGGTTTCTGAAGGCGGCCGCCCTTCTCTGCGAGCGCTTTCCACCGATCTTCGTCGAACCGCCGGCGGAATAATCTGTAGGCGAGCTTTGCGTTGGCGATCGCAGCTCTTCCCTTCAGCATCTTGAGACGGTCGCGGTCAGTCGGGTTTGCGGCCTTGATCATCTCGTCGAGCCGCTTGTCGACTTCAGTGTCGACGCGGCTGACGAAAAAGCTCGCGACCGAGAATACGTGGTCGATCGGATTCCCGGCGGCAACGCGATCCTCGAGACCCGACATGTACGCATCGATCACGCGTTCGTGCGCGTCGAGCGAGAAAAGAAGCGTGATGTTGACGTTCACGCCATCGGCGATCAGCTGTCGCACGGCGAGCGCGCCTTGCGGCGTTCCGGGCACCTTGACCATCACATTCGGCCGGTCGACCGTGTCCCACAGTCGATGTGCTTCGGCTACAGTGGCGTCGACGTCGCTTGCGACTCCCGGCGATACCTCGATCGATACATACCCGTCGTCACCTCGAGTACTCGAATAAACGCCGGCGAACTGATCGCAGGCCGTTCGCACATCAGTCGTCTCGACGAGCTCGAACGCGTCCTGAGGCGAAAGTGACGCCGCTGATCCGAGCTGCTCATCATATTCGGTGCCTTCGGCGAGAGCCTTCTCGAAGATCGTCGGATTCGACGTCATCCCGGTCAGATAATCCTCTGCAACGCGCCGCTCGAGCTCGCCGTTTTGAAGCATCGGGCGGTCGATACTATCGAGCCAGATCGCCTGGCCTTCGTCGTGTAGTTTCTTGAGCCTGCTCATCACTGAAATCCTCCGTCCTTCAATTCTAACCGCAGAAGTCGTGTCTTGCCGAACTCAGCGATTACTGGAGGAACCCATCGGCCGCCTCATTCTGGCGGTGTCTAGAGAGCGATAGTGAAGCTGAAGACGTCATCGGCCGCGAGTGCATTTCCGGCGGCGTCACGCACCCCTGTCGTTACCGTCACACTGTACGTCTGACCCGCCGTGAGCGGGGCGCTCGGCGTGAACGTTGCCACGCGCGTGGCAGGATTGTACGTGACCGCACCCGTGACTCCAGTCCCGCCCGCCGAGACCTTGAACGTGGCGATAGTGATGGACGATGCGTCCATCGGCTCGCTGAATCCAACCTCGACCGTCGTATTCGCAGCGACATCGGTCGCGCCGGCTGACGGCGTTCTGGATACGATTGTCGGCGGCGTGTTGTCCACCGTGGTGAAACTGAATACGTCATTGGCGGCCAATGCGTTTCCAGCAGCGTCACGCACGCCTGTCGTCACTGTCACGGTGTACGACTGCGCCGAGCCGAGCGCCGCTCCTGGAGTAAACGTCGCTACGCGCGTTGCAGGATTGTACGTGACGGCTCCGGCCACTGCGCCACCGCTGGAGAGCGTGAACGTGCTGCTCGTGATGGTTGACGCATCCATCGGCTCGCTGAATCCGACCTGCACGGTCGCGCTTGTTGCGACATTCGTTGCTCCCGGCGCTGGACTGCGCGAAACGATTGTCGGCGCGATGTTGTCGATCGTCGTGAAGTTGTAGCTGTCGTTGCCCGCCAGCGCGTTCCCGTTTGCGTCGCGCACTCCGGTCGACACGGTCACGGTGTATGTGGTGGCCGGGGTGAGCGCCGCAGTCGGGGTGAATGTTGCGACATTCGAGGTGTAT
>JBDTNA010000456.1:0-2782 GCA_039933985.1 Gemmatimonadales bacterium
TTCGCGGACCGCTACGTCGCGAGCTTTACACTGAGACGGGACGGATCGTCGCGCCTGTCACCTGCACACCGCTGGGGAACGTTCCCGGCATTCGGACTTGGATGGCGCGTTACGAACGAGCCATTCCTGGCCAACAACCGAATTTTCTCCGACGTCATGTTGCGTTACGGCTGGGGCAAGACGGGTAACCAGTTGATCCCTTCGGGACGCATCGTGTCGCAGTTCGGCGGTGGACGCGGAGATACGTTCTATGACGTGGGGGGAAAAAACAGCAGTGTGGAGGCTGGATTCCGTCAGGCGTCACTCGGGAATCCGGACCTGAAGTGGGAAGAAAATAAATCCCAGAATGTCGGCGCCGACATGGTGCTCTTCGGCGGAGCGCTCAACTTCGTCGTCGATGTGTACAAGCGCGAGACGAGCAATCTGCTGTTCGACCCCGCGACGCCGGGAACGGCTGGCATAGCTGCACCGCCAATCGTCAACATCGGAAAGATGAAGAATACTGGAATCGATATCTCCGTTGGCCATCAGGCGGCAAACTGGAACATCAGCTTCAACGGTAGTCACTACAAGAACGAGATCGTCTCGATCAATGGAGTCCAGGACTTCTTCTACGGGCCCATAACGACTCGCTTCGGCAACCAGATCATCAACAAGGTCGGCAACCCGATCGGCTCGTTCTACGGCTACATCGCCGACGGATTCTTCGAGAACGCCGCCGCGGTAACGGCCCATGCAACGCAGGACGGAGCTGCGCCTGGCCGAATCAGGTTCCGCGACGTGAACGGCGACAAAAAAATCTCATTGGATGACCGCACGGTCATTGGAAGTCCACATCCGAGCTTCACCGGCGGAATGGATCTGGGAATGCGCCGCGGAAACTTTGACGTCAGCGCAACCCTGTTCGGCTCATACGGCAACGACATCTTCGAGAACCAGAAGGAGTTCTACGTGTTCCGGGAGTTCGAGGCAAACGTCAAGTCAGACTTGCTGAAGAATTCGTGGACGCCAGACAACCTGAACGCCAAGTACCCGAAGATCGACCAGAACGATCTCTACAGCCACGCGCTGAGCAGCTTCTACATCGAGGACGGTTCGTACACGAGACTGCGCAACCTGCAGCTCGGGTACAACATTCCGGCGGCGATGTCACGGCGCATTCCGCTGTCGAGAGTGTATGTGCAGGGAGAAAACCTCTGGACCTTTACCGGTTACGAGGGTCTCGATCCATCGCTGCCGGCAGCAAACATCACCGGACCGGCCGGCGATATCCGCGATCAGTACCGCGGCGTCGATCGTGGCTCGTACCCGAGCAACAGAGTGTTCAGTGTTGGAATCGTCGCGTCGTTCTAATCATCCGCCTTTTTCAAGGAAACTGAGACGATGAAAATCGTATCGAAACACCCACTCCTTACCGGAACGGCGCTCCTGATACTCAGCACGGGTGCGCTGTACGGCTGCAAGGATTTCCTTACGGAAGCAGCTGCTCCGCAAGGAACATTGAATGAACAAACCCTCGCGAATCGCGCGGGGGTCGAGGGTACGCTCATCGGTGCGTACAGAACACTCGATTGCACGACGTCAACCAGCGGGAACTGGGGATGCGCCGCCAGCAACTGGGTGTGGGGAACCGTCGTTGCTGACGATGCCTACAAGGGATCGAATGGAACCGACCAGCCTCCCATCAACGATCTCGAGGGGTATCACTGGGGAACTCCTGACGCCGAGACCTACCTGAACAACAAGTGGCAAATCGTCTATGAAGGTGTTGTGAGAAGCAACGCGGCGATACGGCTGCTCAAGCAGGTTGTTGCGTCAAAACCGAGCGAGTTGTCCTCGGACGACCAGAAAGGAATCGAAGGTGAAGCCCTGTTCCTCAGGGCCTATTATCACTTCGAGGCTTATCGGATGTGGGGGAATATTCCTTACTATACCGAGACCGACACCGATTTTCGCAAGGCGAACGGTACGGCCGCCGAGGCGATCACGAACATCCTGAAGGATCTCGATGCGTCAATCGCGCTTCTTCCAGCGTCGCCGCGCAACGGCAACGTTGGACGTGCGACACGTTGGACGGCCACGGCCTATAAGGGCCGAGTGCAGATGTACGCCGGCCAGTATGCGGCGGCGCTGGCGACGTTGAATTCCGTCAGGAACAGTGGAGTTTACGCGCTCGAATCGAGCTACGACAAAGTGTGGAGCGGGTTCCAGGAAAACGCGAATGGGAAGGAAACGATCTTCGCGTATGAAGCTTCAGCGAACGATGGCGAGCCGAGCGGCAACAATGCCAACTTTGGCGAGCGACTGAACTTCCCGTACTCCGGCAGCCACTTCGGATGCTGCGGCTTTAACCAGCCGACCCAGAATCTGGTCAACAACTTCCGCGTCGATGCCAACGGACTTCCGTTGTCCATCACGGATCCGAACACCTGGAACGCATCCGACGCGAATTTCAACGCGGCAAACAAGGCTGCTGTCGATCCGCGGCTCGACTGGACGGTCGGCCGAGATGGCGTGCCTTACAAGGACTGGGGACTGTACAGCATAGCCGATGGATGGGTCAGAGACGTAGGGAACGGCGGCCCGTACGGTCCAAAGAAAAACGCTCATGAGAAGGCGAGCGGCGCAGAAAGCAGCGTGGGCTGGCAGAACACGCAGCTGAACTCAGTCAATATCCATCTCTTCAGATACGCCGATCTGTTGCTGCTGACTGCTGAAGCAATGGTTGAGACTGGCGACCTGAACGGCGCGAGACTGATCGTCAATCAGATCAGAACACGCG
>JBDTNA010000457.1:0-2780 GCA_039933985.1 Gemmatimonadales bacterium
GGAGACGGAGTCGGGCGACGGGAGGAGGCTCGCTACTGGATCTCGCCGTGCATCACATTGATTTTGCCCGGTTCGCGCTCGCGGCTGAGGTCAAATCGGTAACCGCGCGGATAGAATCGAAAGAATCGGATCACGACTTTGCGACGCTCACACTGACGATGTCGGACGGAACTGCCGTAGAGATCAAAGTCGAGTTCGGAGGTGCATTTCGCGAGCGGATCGAGGTGCATGGCGAGAAGGCGACGCTCTGGTTCGATCGCGCGCATTCTGTGGACGTCGGTCGTTCAGCCCCCGGCAGGAAGATCGGTGCGTGGTCAGCGATAAGAGCCAGCTTTCCAACGCCAGGCCGGGTAGCGTATTGGGCGCTGCGACGGCGGTCCCCATTTCACGAGCCGTCATACGCGATCGCTCTGTCCACCTTCGTGGACGCCGCAATCCACGGAACGCGTCCGGCGCCTGATTTGATGGACGGGCTCGCCGCACTCGCGGTCATCGATGCGGCTGAGCGATCGTCGGCATCGGGACAGCCAGTATCTGTGGCTTAGCAACGGGCCCCTCGCCGGATTCGCGTTTTCGTTGATACATTGGGTTTATCCGCCAATTCCGGGAACATGTCGCTTCGGCTGCTCCCATGAATTTGGATACGGATGTGGCGGATATTTGCTGATTAACCACGCAATCTGGACTTTGGTTTCGCTCCTTCGCGGACGCACGTATTGGCATTTCGATTTTAGAGACGGAAAGAGCTCGAGTTCTCATCTATCGCCTTACTATTGGATGCACAGACGAAAGACGACTTCAACAACAAGGCGAAGCAATCAGCTGTATCCGAATTCATTTGCCCAATCCGATCCCAAAGTCATTGGATTCCCCGAAGCGCGGAAATCTCGGAATCACGGGATGAACCATAAATTGGAATCATGAGCCTTAATCGTACTCCTGACCTTTCCGTCATTCTCCCGACGGCGGACAATTACGCGACAATCCGCCGCACTGTAAGCGCACTCCGTGCGCAAACGGTGCTCGACCGCATCGAGCTTGTAATCGTGGCGCCGACTGACGATCCGCAGATCGTTCCTGAGGAAGTCGCCGGCTTCATGTCCGTCAAGGTGGTCAATGGCGGCCCTCTAAAAACCTCGAACATCTCGCGCGCCGCGGGCATTCGCGTTGCGACGGCTCCGATCGTGGTGCTCGCGGAAGATCATTGCTTCCCGGAACCCGAATGGGCCAGCGCGCTGATCGAAGCGCATCGCGGCGACTACGCGGTGGTCGGACCGGTTCTTCTAAACGCGAATCCGCGCAGCATGATCAGCTGGGCCAACCTCCTGCTCGAGTACTGCCCGTGGCTCGAAGGCGCCGGTCGCGCGGAGGTGAACGACTTGCCCGGCCACAACAGCGCGTATCGCAAGGATCTCCTGCTTGCCTACGGCGTCAGGCTCGAGGAATTGTTCGAGGTGGAGCTGCTCATCCAGCGGGACTTGCGAGAGAAGGGGCACCGGATGCTTTTCGAGCCCAAGGCTCGGACAAACCATCTCAATTTTTCGCGACTATCGTCCGCCTTATATCTGCGATTTCATGCGGGACGCTCGTTCGCTGGTCATCGCACGATGGGCTGGTCTCTCGCCAAGCGTACCGGATACATAGTCGGCTCGCCGATGATTCCGATCGTTCGATTTGCGCGCATCGTCCAGACTGTCAGGGCGTCCGCACCACATTCGTGGCTCTTCCCGAGGGCATTGCCGATGCTTGCCCTGATGCTCCTTCTCGATGGGATCGGAGAGATCGTTGGGTACGTCACCGGCCCCGGCGGCGCACCTGATATTCTCGGCCAGATCGAATTCAACCGAGTGCGATTCATGAACAAGGCGGACCGGGAGGAATTCTCCGCAGCCACATTGCATCTCGAGTCTCGCGACTCCAGGAACGTCGGCGCAATGCAGCCACTCGCGGGATGACACAACGATCGGCGGATCATGGCCGGATCACGTTCTCGGTAGTCATTGCTACATTCGACAGACCGGAACAGCTGTCCCGCTGCATTCGTGCGATCGGAGCTCTGAAGTATCCACGCGATCAGTTCGAGGTGATCGTCGTCAACGACGGCGGATCGACTCAGGCCCTCGGGGATCTCCAGGCGTTGGCCGGCGGCGTTGATCTGCAGGTTATTTCAACCGGCAACCTCGGGCCGGGAGCGGCGCGTAACACCGGTGCAGCCGCGGCGAAGGGCGAGTTCATTGCGTTCGTCGACGACGACTGCATACCGCCGGCGGATTGGCTCTCGAATCTTTCGGCGGCTGTGTCGCGATCTCCGGACGCGATGATCGGCGGACGCACTGTGAATTCACTGAAGCGAAATCTTTTCTCGCAGGCAAGCCAGACGCTTGTCGAATACGTCTATTCCTATTACAACGAGCGTGGAGCGTATCGAACCGAGTTCTTCGCCTCGAACAACATGACGCTGTCGGCAAACGCGTTTCACTCAATCGACGGATTCGACAAGGCGTTCAGAACAGCCGAAGACAGAGAGCTGTGCAACCGCTGGCGCGCCGGCGGCGGGCAGTTCGTCTACGACGCGAACGTCGTGATGGTTCATGCACACCAGCTCCGTACCCTGTCGTTTCTCCGACAGCATTTTGGATACGGTCGCGGCGCGCTGCCCTACTGGGAGAAGAGCACGCCGGCCGGAGTGCGCGGCATCCGCGTGGAGCCGCTCGCATTCTATGCGGGAATGATGATCTTTCCGTTCCGACAGCATCACCCGTACGCGATGATTCTCTCGG
>JBDTNA010000458.1:0-2777 GCA_039933985.1 Gemmatimonadales bacterium
AAACCGTGAAGGCGCTCGATGCAGCCGGAGACCGCGTGGGCGCAATACAGCACGCACGCCAGTACCAGCAGGCCATTCGATCGGAACTCGATGTGGATCCCGATTCGCGGATCGAACAGTTCATCACTTCGCTATCGACACACCGATCGCCCGTTGAACCGGAATCATGGATTCAGGCAGCGCCTCACGGGGCGCCTGCGCCGACAATGCTTCCGGTCTACCGACGGAAGCCGGGAAGATCGCTTCGCGCTCTTGCCCTGACATCGCTCTTCGCCACGGGATTCATCGCCTTGATCATTGTGCTCCCTGGCGCACGCGACGAGAATCCTCCCTCAGTGTCGCACAGCGCGAGTCGCCGCCAGGTAGACCCAGAGGCGAAGGCGTCATACCGCCGCGGCCTCGATGCATGGAGCGATCGCTCGAAGGATGGCCTCGACAGCGCGGTTATCTACTTCCGCCGTGCAATCGAGATCGACCCGCTCTACGCAGACGCATACGGCGGACTCGCGAGCGCTTACGTACTGCTCGGCTATTCCGGATATCGACCCTCCGCTGCGATGTTCCCAAAATCCAGAGCTGCCGCGTTCGAAGCCATCAAGCTCGACAGCGCGCTCGCCGCCCCCTATGCGGCGCTCGGAATGGAGCTCACCTGGGAAAGAAAATTCAGTAAAGCGGAGAATTCGTTTCAAAAAGCGATCGCTATCGATCCGCGTTACGCGACTGCGCATCAATGGTATGGAATTCTGCTCATGATTGTCGGCAGAGTTCCCGAAGCGGTCACCGAAACGGGACGTGCTGCCGAGCTCGATCCGTTGTCACTGCAGATTCAAAACAACTACGCGACATTTCTCTCTGCCTCAGGTGATCGGGCCGCTGCAACGAGGCAGTACCAGAAGATGATTGCAGAAGAGCCCGACTCGGCGTGGGTCGGCCGGAATCCCTGGCTTCTTACGAATATGTCGAGCGTCTATGCGGCGAATGGAAAGTTCGATGCGGCACTTCGCGCCGCTCGTCGTGCAGTGGAGATCGCTCCGCGTCATCCTCGTTCATTGTTGGCCCTTGCCTCCGTTTACCTGAAGATGGGACAGCCCGAGAGCGCCCGACGCATCTTCGCTCGCGCGGATTCCACGCACGAGCATTACTACGGCCACCTTGGCCTCCTGTACGTGAGCCTGGGAAAACCGGACTCGGCATTTGCTGCATTCGACCGCGTGTCTGATTGGGGCATTCCGTTGATGATATCCCTGCGCAACCCGCGACCGCTCTGGAACGATCCGCGTTACGTTGCGCTGCTCGAGCGACTTGGAATGCCCGTGATCTCGACAACGACCGGGGATTCCTCACGTTGACTCTATGATGTCATACTGATCGCCGGCCTCTAAAGATTGTGTTCGCTATTGAAATACTTCCACGGAACGAACACCGCACAATGCGGCATTACACCGGCGGCCGCGAAAAATCTTCCGCTCTCCAGTGATCGCGCAGAGAACAGCTGATCTCATTGCAGTCACGGTCCATTAGGGCTATGATCGCAGCATCGTAACAGTCGTCATTCGGGCGGTTGCGTCGTCGTCACCGCAATTCGACACCGGAGTGTTCACGGTGGAGATTCAGACCGACGCACTGCTGCTCGCGAGACTCGTGCTCGCGGCGGTCTTTCTCCTTGCCGGAGTTGCGAAGCTCGCCGACCTCGCAGGGTCACGAGCCGCGATCATTGCCTTCGGTCTCCCGAAATCGCTGGCGCCATCACTCGGCGTAGCTCTCCCGGTGATCGAGCTGCTCGTTGCCCTTGCCATCATACCGGTTGCAACCGCACGTCTCGCGTCGATCGCAGCGATCGGACTGCTGGCGATCTTCATCGCTGGAATCTCATCGCTGATGATTCGCGGACGCGAAGCGGAATGTCATTGCTTCGGACAGCTCCATTCATCGCGTGTCGGATGGCCGACGCTGATTCGCAACGTTGTTTTGGCCGTCGTGGCAATCGTGGTGATCACCGGCGCTGAAACACCAGGCTTCGCAGAAGGGATTGCGGCATTCAGCAGATTTGAGATAGTCGGTTTCGCTGTTGGATTGTCTACGCTTGCGATCCTGTGCGCCACCGCATGGTTCATTTTTCACCTGCTTCGACAGCACGGCCGGCTTCTGCTGCGACTGGACACACTCGAACAGCAGCTCGTATCGCGTGGAATCATTGTCAACCCCGCGATGGCTGGCTCGCCCGACGGACTGGCGGTGGGAGTTGAAGCGCCGCGCTTCGCGCTTCCCGGTATCGACGGCGTTTCCCGCACTCTCGAAGAGCTTCTCGAGGCTGCACGCCCTTTGTTGCTCGTGTTCAGCCATCCCGGTTGCCCTCCTTGCAACTCAATGCTCCCCGCTCTCCGCGCGTGGCAGGTAGCCCACGAGTCTTCTCTCACACTCGCTTTTGTCAGTCAGGGAACCGCTGAGAGCAATCTCGCCGCGACGGAGCTCGGGATCGAGCACATCCTGCTTCAGAAGGACAGCGAGATTGCAAATTCCTACGAGGTATACGGTACACCGAACGCTGTGCTGGTATCGCCGGGAGGGCTCATCGCCAGTATGGTCGTGCAGGGTGAACTAGCTATTCGCGCTCTGGTTGAGTCGACGGTTTCTACGGCACAATCGGATGCCAGTGCTCTTGAAGTGAGTGCAAAGGAATTCTAACCTAAGATGATCATCTGTGGTGCTTCAGGCTACCCCAGAGATTTCGACTACCCTCGTCTGAGAAGCATTTGTGACTCAGTAGGAGCTTACTT
>JBDTNA010000459.1:0-2777 GCA_039933985.1 Gemmatimonadales bacterium
TGCTGCGCGCGCATTCGCTGTACGAGATCGACGTCAACTACGTCGTGCAGGAAGGCCAGGTTCTGATCGTTGACGAGTTCACGGGACGCACGATGCCCGGTCGTCGCTGGTCGGAAGGCCTGCATCAGGCGGTCGAGGCAAAGGAAGGCGTTCAGGTGAAGGGTGAGACGCAGACGATGGCGACCATCACCATTCAGAACTACTTCCGCATGTACTCGAAGCTCGCGGGCATGACGGGAACTGCAGAGACGGAAGAGACTGAGTTCCACGAGATCTACACGCTCGGCGTGTCAGTGATTCCGACGAATCGTCCGATCATCCGCGACGATCGTCACGACCTGGTCTACAAGACTCGCCGCGAGAAGTACAACGCGATTCTCGAAGAGACGCAGCGGCTGCACAATCTCGGATATCCGGTGCTCGTCGGAACGGTGAGCGTGGACGTGTCCGAAACTCTGTCGCGGATGTTCAAGCGTCAGGGAATCACGCACAACGTCCTCAACGCGAAGTACCATCAGCGTGAAGCGGAGATCGTCGCGAATGCAGGTCAGCCGGGTGCCGTCACGATAGCAACCAACATGGCCGGCCGCGGAACCGACATCAAACTCGGCGAAGGCGTGACAGTCTCGAAGCAGTCGACCATCAAGGATCCTGAGAACAAGCCGGTCGAAGTCGAGGAGTGCGGAGGTCTGCACATCATCGGATCCGAGCGTCACGAGTCACGTCGTATCGATCGCCAGCTGCGTGGTCGTGCAGGTCGTCAGGGAGATCCAGGTGCAACGCAGTTCTTCCTCTCGCTCGAAGATGACCTCATGCGTCTCTTCGGCAGCGACAGGATCGCGAAGCTGATGGATCGCATGGGGGCCGAGGAAGGTGAGATGCTCACGCATCCGCTGATTACGCGGTCGATCGAGCAGGCGCAGAAACGTGTCGAGCTGCAGAACTTCCAGTCAAGAAAGCGGCTGCTGGAGTACGATGATGTGATGAACCAGCAGCGCGAGGTGATCTACTCGCTGCGCTCGTTCGCGCTCGACGGCGGTGAGGAGCTGAAGGGCGAAGCCGCGAAGATGATCGAGAAGGGCGTGACGCGCCGTGTCGAGACTCAGCTGGCGACGTTCGAGAACGAAGAGGATTGGGATTTCGCGCTCCTGAGGCAGGATCTGCTGATGCATTACCTGCTCAGCGTTCCGTCGTTCGAGGAAGAGGCCGAGAAGCCGACGTCACTCGAGTCGGCGCAGGAAGCTGCACTCGATGCGGCGAAGAAAGCGTTCAACGACAAGCTCGAGGGCCTGAACGAATTCGGCGGCCAGCTGTTGTCGCTGGTGATGCTGAACGTGCTGGATGAGAAGTGGAAGGACCACCTCTATGATCTCGACCAGCTGCGCAACGCGATCCACTACAGGTCGTGGGGACAGAAGGACCCGTTGATCGAGTACAAGCACGAGGCGTACTCGATGTTCGTGGACCTGATGTCGGACATCTATCACACCTTCACCGAGCGATTCCTTCGCGCGCAGGTTCAGTTCGAGGCGCCGCCGGAGCAATACCGGCGTGATGCTGAAGGAAACGGCAGACCTGCTGGTCCGACGAAGCGGTTCAATGCACTTGGAGTTCTCGAGGACGTCTGGCCGGATGAGGAGACTTCATCCGATGGCAACGGAACTGACGGAGCGGTCGACATCGGTCCTTCCGAGCCGCCGGCGAAGAAACCCGTCGCTCGGCCGGATCCGATCGTGACTGGGGCAGGGCGGGTTCGATCCCTCAATCCGGCGGCGAACGCTGCGCCTGCTGATTGGGAGAACGTCGGACGGAATGATCCGTGTCCTTGCGGGTCGGGGAAGAAATTCAAGAAGTGTCACGGGGCGACTGTATAGACTGTCAAGCCACCAGAGAAATTGCGCGCTTCGTACTGATTGCGCATTGGGGAACCCAGCACGCACTGCGCACTAAACCGGTTGCATCAGTTCCCTAATGCGCGCAGGGTGGGCAATGCGCAATCAGTACGAAACGCGCAATTCTGTGTGTCCAGGCAGTGGCGTGATGACTAGCGGGTAATGACGGTGACTGTGTGCGGGTTCGAAAACGCTACCCATATGACCTCATTGCCCTCAGGTGGTCTATGGCGTCAGCGATCAGAGAACTTCCCTCCAGCGAACGTCCACGAGAGAGACTCAAGTCTCACGGTGCAAGAGCGTTAAGCAGCGCCGAATTACTCGCCGTCCTCGTCGGCAGCGGCTCGGAAGGGAACTCCGCGATCCGTATCGGGCACGACATTCTTGCCAGTGCGCACGGATCTTTGCGACGGCTGTCTGCACAGCCAGTTGCAGCTCTTACTGCCCTCGAAGGTGTAGGAACTGCACGAGCCGTTGCGATTCATGCTGCGCTCGAGCTTGGACGAAGAATGGCGGCCGAGGAGCGCGAGGACGGGATCCCAGTGCGCGGTCCGCGCGATGTGCACGAGATCTTCGGCCAAAAGCTTCAGGATCTTCCCGTCGAGGAGTTTCACGTCGCCATTCTCGATTCCCAGCACCGCCTCGAGCGCGATATCACTGTAACGCGAGGTCTCCTCAACTCGTCGCTCGTTCATCCGCGCGAAGTGTTTCGTGAAGCGATTGCCGAGAATGCGGCGGCGATAATTCTGATTCACAATCATCCGAGCGGAGATCCCACGCCTTCGCCTGACGACAGAATCACGACCGAACAGCTCGTCCAGGCGGGACGGGTACTCGACATACCTGTGCAGGATCACATTATTATTGGAAGAGGGCGTTATCTGA
>JBDTNA010000460.1:0-2764 GCA_039933985.1 Gemmatimonadales bacterium
GAAAGGCCGTGCAGTATTCCCTCTCGCTCTCAGAGAGGAGATGGGATTGGTGGACGGCACGCAACTACGAGTCGAGCACACCGACGATGGAGCCTACGAGCTCGTCCCCGCTGAGCTGGTGCCGCGCGATCAGCTCTACTTCCACACGCCGGCCATGCGCAGGCGTGTTGAGAGCGCCGAGAGAAGTCTTCGCGAGGGTTCATCAACGAAGGCCAAGGGAGAGAGGGACACCACCAGGTTTCTCCATTCACTCAAGAAACGTTGAGCCTTGGCGCGAAAACACGCCTTCTCAATGCGGAATTCACTGAGAGGTGGAAGGAGAGCTACCAGAGTCTTCAACTCCCTGAGCAGAACGGCGTCGACAAGGTCGTCATCGCCCTTCTCAAGCAGAAGCCCACACCCGGGATGCGCGTCAAGCCGATTGAACCGGACAAGTACTACTTCGAAGCGCGTATCAACGACGGTGACCGATTGATTCACCGAACCGATGAGGGAACGATCTATTTCATCGACATCGTAACGCACGACGACATCGGGAGATACTCAAGAGGGCGTTCTCGATAGAGCTGGCTAGGTCGCCAGCTCGCTCATCCTCGGCATCTTCCCATCGATGTAGAGCTGCGACAATCGCATCAGATCCTTCCGGCTCTCGCCGACAAACGGCCCATGCATCACGATCGGCACGTTCTGCCGCTCACCAGCGTAGAGCATCACGCGCGCACCGGCATTGCCCGAAGCAATGCGTAGTACCGATTCACCCGACAAGTCTCCCGACGCTTCATCGAGCCAACCAACCTGCCCTTCCCCAACTCGCGTGCTGTCCTTCCCCACCGACACATCCCCGTCGAGCACCAACACAAACCCGTTATAAGAATTCGGCAAATCCTGCTCGAACTCCGCACCTGGTTCCAATCGAACGTCAATCAAAGTCACAGGCACATGATTGTGCGTTGCCGAGCGCAACGACCCAGACGTTCCGCTATACACCCGTGCCTCAACCCCGGCCTTCCGTACTACCGGCACAGCATCACGCTTGATCAGCTCAAACCTCGGCTCCGACCACCGCGCGCTTTGCGGTAAAGTCAGCCAAAGCTGAAGAATTCGCGTTCGAGCTAGCGGCTCCGAATCCTCGTTGTGAATCACGCCGCTCCCGGCCGTCATCCACAGAACATCCCCTTCCTCGAGATTCCCCTCATCTCGATCGCGAAGCTTTCCTTCAGCAACGAACGTGACAGTCTCGAACCCACCATGCGGATGCGCACCACCCGCTGGCTTTCCCGGCTCGAGATCGATGCGATCGTCCATCAACGCAATGAACGGATCGTTGCGCGCGAAGTCATTTGGATCGACTACAGTCACCGCCGTATGCCCTTCCCCGATAAACCCCGGCGTCGGAGGTGAAAGCGCTACCACCCGGCCAATTCCACGCTCCGGCATGATCAGGCCTCCGCTGAAGATTTGCCGAGGTGGCCGAGCGCGACATTCCCAACGCCACCCGCTATCCCGATTGCAATCACAACCCACGTGAACGCGGGCACCCACGGATCGTGGATACCGACCATTGCATCGAGCGAGTAAGGACCAAATCCGGCGACTGCGAAAACCAGCGCGATAGACGCATACAGCAGAGGTACCTCGATCCCATTCTTCGCTGCAAACAATCCATTCTTCCAGTGAACGGTCATCGCTGCAACGATCATCACGGAGATCATCAGCGCCGGCCCGACGGGTCCCAGAAATCCAAGCGCAACAAGAACGCCGCTCGTGATCTCGACAATCGACGCGATCGCAGCAAAGGCGCGGCCCTGATTGAACCCGATCGTCGTCATGAACTCGCCCGTCGCACTCAGTCCGTAACCGCCGAACCATCCAAACAGCTTCTGCGTGCCGTGCGCGGCCATCACCAGGCCGATGATCGCCCGCGCGATCAGAAGGCCAATCCCCAGTGTCTGTAGATCTGTGCCGAAGCTGTTCATGAGAGTCCTCTTCCTTTGACAGGTTACTAATGGTAACTATCAGGAAGTCTAAGCGCTCGTTCGCAGCGAAGAAGAACGCACTTGAACGTGCCCCAGAAACACCGGAGTAACCATGGCAAGAGCTCAGGTCGAATCGATCACCAGTCTCGAACACACGCCCGCGAACTGTCACGCCCGTGAAGTGCTCGCACGCGTGGGCGACAAGTGGTCCGTGTACGTCATCGATGTGCTCGGCACGTCGGGCACCCAGCGCTTCAACGAGCTGAGGGGCCGAGTGGAGGGGATCAGCCAGCGAATGTTGACGGTGACGCTGCGCGGTATGGAGCGCGATGGGCTCGTGAAGCGAACTGTCTATCCCGAAGTGCCACCGCGTGTCGAGTACGAGCTCACCCCGCTCGGCAAAACACTTCGCAAGCTCGTGCGCGGTTTGGTCGAGTGGTCGGGAGCGCATTTGCACGAAGTCGACGAAGCTCGCGCAACATACGACGCGCGGCACGCTGTCTGACTAAGCATGGTGCAAATGGTATCAGTCGGGCCACGTCATTGACTTTCCAACACATCATTGGAGCTCACATTGAACATTGATCTGCCTGAAAGCAGCGCATCGCGCCGCTCATTCCTCGAACAGGTAGCAGGCATCGGCACAGCAGCGATGCTGGGCGAATCAGCTCCGCGGACGAATTCGGAGTGGGACGTGTCGTGGATCGAGACAGTACGCAAAGCGAAACACCGTGCACTCTTCGACGCGCCAATGCCAGGGTCCGTTCTCGATCTTGCAACCAGATACT
>JBDTNA010000461.1:0-2763 GCA_039933985.1 Gemmatimonadales bacterium
CGCTCGCGGACGTCGCGTGGAGAAAAACTCCGCCGCACGAAGACTCACCTTTCGTGACGCGCACTATGGCGGAGCTTTATGCGAAGCAGGGTTACAACGCAGCCGCACTCGATGTCTATCGGCAGCTGGCAATCGCCAATCCCGATGATCAGGACATTCTCGCGCGAATTCGAGAATTGTCCGGAGCGTTGCAAGCGCCGCACGCTGACGAACCGATGGAAATCCCGACCAGCGACGAAAGCGATCAAACGTCGTCAGTAGCGGATGAGGACAATGCTGCGGCGGTTGCAGAGCCGCCGTCAGCACCGCCTCTCGAGTGGGTCGAGGATGAGATCTACACTCCGGCCCTCGAGGAGATCGAGCCCGAGCCTGAGCCCGCGCCCGCGGAGAATCGCCACTTCACAGAGGTGGAGCTGCCTCCCGGCGATTCGTGGGATACCGATACGTGGGGCGCGGGATTCTCTGCCGACGAATCGACGGATCTCGAGCTCGACGTACCAGATACTCCGACATTGGAGCTGTCGGCTCCCGCAACGGACGCGTCAGCATCGCCCGCACCGAGCTCGCCCGCACCGACCGAGTCCGTTCAACCAGCCGGCTCCGAGCAACCGGCACCTTCCACGGACGAAGCGGCCGTCGCGGAAGAGCAGGGCGTTGCAGTTCCGGAAACCGCTGCCTCGATTGAAGAGGAGCCTCTACCAGCTGAGGAAGAGCCTCGCGCCGTTGAGGAGCCTCACGCCGTTGAAGCGGAGCCCGAAGCGGAACCCTCAACCACGGCACCAGAGGCTGCACCTGCGTCGGCAATCCCAGAAGTGATCGCAGAGCCAGCGGCTGTTCGCGAGTCAGAAACGGTTGACGAAGACAACGAGCCGCACCTCGTCGCATACTCACCTCAACCGCCGGATGACGAAGACCTCGCGCACTACGAGCCAAAGGGCCCGACAGTCCGCGAATTCTTCGCGACACTCGGCGCGCGCCGGCCACCATCTCAGGAAACGGCGCAATCGTTCACCGCTCGCGCCGCTGTTCCGTCGCACGAGAATCCGTCCGACTATCCACTCGCTGCGAGCGCGTTCGCCGACCTGTTCCCTGATTCCACAATCGCAGAAGAAGACACTCGCGCTGCTTTTGCACTGAGCGGTGCGATGAGCGCAACACCAGCGGGGCCCGAGAATCCGTCGGCCGCTGAAACGAAGCGAAACACACCACCATCTCCGGCTGTTCCCGTCGAGAACGCGCAGGAATCGGAAGAGGACATTCGCAGATTCAGAGAGTGGCTGGACGGGCTGGCAGAATCGTGAGAATCGCCGTCTTGAACGGCCCCAATCTCAACCTCCTCGGCATGCGCGAACCGACCGTCTACGGGACAACGACGCTGGCGCAAATCGAGGAGCATCTTCGCCAAGTCGGCAGCGAGATCGGCGCCGAGCTTTCGTTCACGCAGCTGAACGGTGAGGGCGAGCTCGTCGAAGCCGTACACGCGCTTCGCGGAAAAGTCGACGGTGCTCTCGTGAACGCAGGCGCGTATTCACATACGAGCCTTGCGATCCGCGACGCGCTTGCCGGAGTCGAAGTCCCGTTCGTCGAAGTCCACATGACGAACATATACGCGCGCGAGCCCGAACGCCGTCGCTCGGCGCTCGCTGACGCAGCGGTGGCCGTGGTCTGCGGCTTCGGCGCAGACAGTTACGAGCTCGCGCTGCGCGGCCTCGTGCGAAAGCTGTCAGCGAATGTCTGATCGGAGACAGCAGAGACTTGCCGCGCTCAGCGCGAAGCTCGCGTCGGAAAAGATCGACGCGATTCTTCTGACCAGTCTTCCGAACATTCGGTACCTGACGGGTTTCTCCGGCACGAGCGCGCTCGCGCTGGTCACCGAATCGGACATTCGTCTGCTCACCGATTTTCGCTACGAGACGCAGGTGGCAGATGAGGTCGGCGATTTCGCGAAGGTGCGAATCGAGCCGGTCAGCCTGTGGGTCGGAGTGTGGGACATCCTTCAGCGAACGCCTTCGATCGAAGTAATCGGATTTGAATCCGCGCATCTCTTTCATCGCGACTTCCAGCGCCTGCTGGCGGACGGCTCGCGGTGGCAATGGCGTCCGCAGTTGAATATTGTGGAAAGCCTGCGCGAGTCGAAGGACGAAGATGAGCTCGCACTCATCTCCGAAGCAGCGCGCATCGCGACCGATGCGCTTACGCGGACGATTCCTGAAATGAATGCGGGACGAACCGAGCTCGAGATCGCGGGAATTCTCGAGAAAGCGCTGCGCGACGAAGGCAGCGAGGAAGCACCGTTTCATCCGATTGTCGCATCGGGACCGAGATCAGCACTTCCTCACGCCCGCGCGTCGAAGCGCGAAGTGCAGAAGGGAGATTTTCTTCTTCTCGATTTTGGAGCGCAGCACAAGGGCTACTGCTCCGATGTGACACGAACGTTTATCGTCGGAAATCCGACACCTGAGCAGCGTGAGGTCTATCAGGTGGTGCGGGATGCGAATCATATTGCGTCCCACTCCATCAGGACCGGAATGACCGGAGCCCAAGCCGACGCGCTCGCTCGAAGCTACATTGAGCGCTGTGGGCACGGGGACGCGTTCGGCCACAGTCTCGGTCACGGACTGGGGCTGGAGGTTCATGAAGCTCCCCGTCTCGCCCGTACCGTAGAGGCCCCGCTGACAGCGGGCTCTGTGGTTACGATCGAGCCGGGCATTTACCGGCCGGGGTGGGGAGGCGTCCGTATAGAGGACGACGTCCATCTCTCAG
>JBDTNA010000462.1:0-2760 GCA_039933985.1 Gemmatimonadales bacterium
GGATACAGAGCGAATCAAACCAAGTCTTTTCTTTGGTTTTGTCTATCCGCTCCACGTCCGTTAAATACGCTCCACATCGCTAAGAGCAGTATTCTTCTGGGTTTTATTCTTGTCGGCCTTGATCTTCTTTTGAGAATTCGGAAGAAATCGGCGATAGAATCTTGGTTCGGGTCCGAAGTGAAGCAGTAGTCCGATTTCAAACTCGGTGCATCGCAGATAATTCTGAAGCTGGCGCACAGCCGTTGGAGGTAGCACTTCTGTCGACTTGATCTCTATGATCAGCTTGTCATCTACGACCATGTCGAGTCGTTCGCGACAGAGAAATTCGCCCTTGTAGTCAATTGAGAACGATTTCTCGCAAGCCACGGAATGTCCGCGTGATTTCAATTCCCGATACAGACCCTTTGCGTGCACGCTTTCTGAATGACCGTACCCGAGCTCGTTGTATACCTCGTAGAAAGCGCCGATCAACGAGCGACTTAGCTCTTCTTCAATAAGTGAACCCTGTCCCATGCGCCACAATACCTGGAGCCGGTCCTCAAACAGTCATCATTTCGCCGCGCATGAGCAAAGGAAACCTCAAAAGAAGATCAAGGCCGAAAAGAATAAAACCCAGAAGAATACTGCTCGTAGCGATGTAGAGCGGATTTAACGGATGTGGAGCGGCAAAACCAAAGAAAAAGACTTAGTTCGATTCGCTCTATATCGGCATAATCCGCTCTACATCGTTACGAGCAGTATTCCTCTGGGTTTTCCGTTCGGTGTCTTCGGTGTCACTCGGTGTATTCCCCAATTGAGCTTTGGACTTTACTCCGTTCTCGTGACATGCCTCGCGACAGCCCCATCGCGAGCAATTGTTTTTCGTAGATTCACGGCATGACACCCAGTAGCGCTGCCCGCTCCGCCATCCTGCTCTCATTGATAGCCTGCGCACCCGCCAGTCTGCCAACGAATGCATCGAGCCAATCACCACCTGACGTACCGGCACGTGAGCACCCGGAATTCACACGGGGATGGAAGTACCCGGCCGGCCAACAGGCAACCGTTGCAGCACATGCAATGGTCGCGAGCAGCAATCGGGCAGCGGCCGAAGCGGGAGGCGAGATACTCAAGGCCGGGGGCAATTCAGTAGACGCTGCCGTGGCAGTCGGGTTCGCGTTGACCGTCACCTACCCGGAGGCGGGCAACATCGGCGGAGGCGGATACATGATCATTCGCATGGCCGACGGTCGCACAGCAGCGCTCGACTATCGCGAGATGGCGCCCGCGATATCGTCGCGCAACATGTACGTCGATTCTGCCGGACGACTGACCGATGGAGCGCTTGCGGGCAGGTCAGCCTCCGGCGTGCCGGGAATCGTTGGCGGGCTCATTGCGGCACACTCGCGGTACGGGTCGCTTCCGCTCGCAGCTGTCATGGCGCCTGCGATACGACTCGCCGACGGAATGATTGTTGATTCGGCTCTTGCTCGCTCAGTGGCTGGCCACGCCATCATCAAGCAGTATGCAGGCGCATCAGTATTCTATCCAAACGGGGTGCCAGTCGCGGTGGGAAACCGGCTCTCTCAACCTGATCTCGCTCGAACGTTGCGAGACATCGCGGCGAAAGGCGCGGACGGTTTCTACAAAGGACGAACCGCAGATCTGATCGTGGCGGAGATGCAGCGTGGTTGCCCGGCGGGCGTGAAACCGCGAGATCGCGCGTGGCATCGCTGCGGCCTGATCACCGCGCAGGATCTCGAGCGATACAAACCAGTGTGGCGAACACCCGTGACGACGACGTTCAGAGGCTACCGCCTCCTGACGATGCCGCCATCCTCGTCCGGCGGAATCACGCTCGGCGAAACGTTGAACATTCTCGACGGCTATCCGCGTCTTCCAGGATTCGGAACTGTCGACTACCTGCATCTCCTCACGTCCGCATTGCAGCGGTCGTTCACCGATCGCAACGCATTGCTTGGCGATCCTGACTTCGTGAAAATCCCGATGCGGCAGCTCATCAGCCGCAAATACGCTGACAGAGTCAGGGCCACGATCGACCCGTCGCATGCGACGCCAGTGAGCACGATGCGAATGCCATCGCGCGAGGGAACGGAGACAACTCAGTACTCGGTCGTCGATTCAGCCGGGAACGCTGTGTCGACTACGACCACGCTCAACAGTCTCTACGGGTCTGGTGTGTTCGTCGAAGGAGCCGGATTTTTTCTGAACAACACGATGGACGACTTCGCATCGCAGCCCGGAACCGCGAATCAGTTCGGGCTGATCCAGGGCGAGGCAAATGCGATCGCGCCGGGAAAGCGCATGCTGAGCGCAATGACGCCGACGATCATGCTCGACCCGCGCGGAAATCTCTACATGGTCCTCGGCGGGCGCGGCGGCCCTCGCATCATCACGTCGATCGCGCAGGTAATTCTCAACGTCATCGAGCACCGCATGACCCTCCCCGATGCGGTGAACGCACCGCGCATTCATCACCAGGCGCTGCCGGATACTATTCGCATCGACGCTGGTGGATTCGATCCGCTGACTGTCGCTCGACTGACTGCGATGGGCTATGCGCTTACAGCGCAGGACTATATCGGCGGCTCAGTGGTCGCCATTCGACGCGTTCCCGGAGGATGGGAAGGCATGGACGATTCGCGTGGATACGGCGGGGCGGCAGTCGGCTACTAAAACATGAGGAGCCATACTGGATAAGTTTTGAATTGCGCAATGCGTACTGAGTGCGCATTGGGAACCCTGCGCGCATTGGGGACA